>JAUMXP010000244.1 GCA_030529125.1 Eubacteriales bacterium
TCAGCCTCTTTAGCAGTTTCGTGCATTGTGTGACCTTCCTGCCATAAAAACTCAGAGGTTCTAAGGAATGGACGGGTAGTTTTCTCCCATCTGACAACCGAACACCACTGGTTATACAGCTTTGGTAAATCACGGTAAGTATTGATAACCTTTGCGTAATGCTCACAGAAAAGAGTTTCTGAAGTAGGGCGAACGCAAAGTCTTTCGTTTAGTTTCTCGCTACCGCCAACGGTAACCCACGCACACTCAGGAGCAAAGCCCTCGACGTGGTCCTTTTCTTTCTGCAGTAGGCTCTCAGGAATGAACATCGGCATATAGACATTCTCGTGTCCTTTTTCCTTGAAGCGTCTATCCAAATCAGCCTGAATGTTCTCCCAGATAGCGTAGCCGTAAGGACGGATAACCATACAGCCTTTAACGCCTGAGTAATCAACAAGCTCAGCCTTCTTGACTATGTCAGTATACCATTTAGCAAAATCGGTGTCGCGGCTTGTGATAGCCTCGACCATTTTCTTTTTATCAGCCATTTCTGCTCCTCCTTTATATTAACCAATATATTATACTATTATAAAAAAACTTTTTCAAGTATATAAGAACATAAAAAAAGACCGGGACTTAAGCCCGGCCATAAAAGCATATAAAATTATACTCTTGCTTCAATATAAGAAACTAAAGCACCAACAGTACGAAGATTTTCAATATCCTCGTCAGGAACTTCGATTTCAAATTCATCCTCAAGTGACATAACCATATCAACTACGTCAAGTGAATCTGCACCAAGATCGTCCTGAATGTCTGTGTCGGCTGTGATAGTATCTTCTTCAACTTCAAGCTGTTCTGCTAAAATCATTTTTACTTTCTCTAATACCATTGTATTTTCCTCCAAAATATAAAAATAAGTACTGCGTTTGTAGACAAATAACAAACCAATGTGATATAATATCACATTATATGCCACTATATCAGGGTTTACCCACTGTGTATAGTGATTTATATCTCACAATCATATTATTAGTATTCACTATCTTTGTCAACAATTATGTCAATTTTTTAATTGTTGTTTCTATAGGAGAATTTTATGAGCACTAAACGATACGCTGTTATTGGTCATCCGATAGGTCATAGCCTGTCACCATTTATCCACGAAGAGCTATTCAGACTTGACAACATCGACGCTACATACGAAGCTGTGGATATTGAAGACCTTGACAATGATTATGAAATAAAGCTGAAAACCTTAGATGGCTACAATGTAACTATCCCCCACAAACAGAATATTATTAAAAAAATTGATGTAGTATCTGATAAAGCCAGACTATGTAACAGTGTAAACACTGTCAAAAACACTGGGAAAGCCGAGGGTTACACTACTGACGGTTACGGTTTTATCTCTGCAGTGAGTGCTAAAACTAATGGAGTCATACCAAAAGATGTGTTGATTTTTGGTTACGGCGGAGCAGCACGCGCTATCGCTTTTGAATGTCTGAGTAATAATTGCACTGTCAGTTTTGCTGTCAGAAAAAAGAGCATAGATAATGCTTTAGAGTTAAAAGCAGAAATTATGAGCAAGCTGGG
>JAUMXP010000245.1 GCA_030529125.1 Eubacteriales bacterium
ATGTTGAGACCACTGTTAAAATAGAAAGATTTCCGCTTGAGTATTGTCCGATAGACTATAATTTCTTTGGTATTAATTCATATCCTGCCGGTGTTGGCTTAAATCTGTCTTTAGCTTTTTCTACATTATCCGACGAAGTCAAACTTTTGTCAATGGTAGGTTCAGACCCTGCAGGAGTTGTTGTCAGAAACACACTAAACGCACATAATGTGTCTACAGATTATCTTTTTGATACTGTCTCTACAGCTCAGTCAGTAGTGCTGTATGATGATACTGGTAATCGCAGGATTTTCTGTGATCTAAAAGACTTTCAGGACAAATCATATGATGAAGATGTTTTTATTAAAGCTGCAAGCGATTGTGATACATTATGCCTTTGCAATATCAACTTTTCTCGTAATCTGCTTAAGGTCGCAAAAAGATTAAACAAAAACATAGCTTGCGATGTGCATACGCTCAGTGATATATATGATGACTATAATCGTGATTATATGCAAAATGCGGACATACTGTTTTTGAGTAATGAAAATATCAAAGACAGGGAAGAAGAGTTCCTAAGAGAGCTCAAAGATACTTATCCGTGTAAAGTTATAGTTGTGGGTATGGGCAAGAAAGGCTCACTCATGTATGTGCGAAGTGACAATAAGTTCTTTTACTGCGATATTGTAAAGACACGTGAGGTTGTAAACACAGTCGGTGCAGGCGATTCGCTCTTTTCTTCTTTTGTGCATTTCTATACAAAGGGTGTTGACCCGTATACTTCTCTTAAATATGCAACTGTTTTTGCATCATATAAGATAGGCGAAAGCGGGGCTGCCAAAGGCTTTTTGACTGAGAACGAGCTTTTAGATTTAGCGAATAAACTTGATATATAAAGAAAAAACAGCAGTTTAGTAACTGCTGTTTTTCTTTTCTTTGGGGTTTTCTTAGATTACGAAGAAACAAATAGTTCCTGTTGCTATACCAATTACTGCACCGCCGATAACATCTCTTACAAAATGTACACCTGACAGTACTCGTGTAATACCGATAAGAGCAGCTAAGATAAGCATTATAACTCCTACGCTTGTGCTCTGTACGTATAAGAATGTCATAGCGATGATGAAAGCACAAGCTGTGTGTCTGCTTGGAAAACTTTTGCCTTTTGTGTTCTTAGGAACTACAGGAGTGTAGTCGAATTTCTCATAAGGTCTCTTAGCATTCAGAATGTAGCGTAACGCTGACACAAAAATCAGCACACCAAGCGGAACAAAAAGTGCTTTTAAAAATCGTTCATCTGTATATGAATATTGGAAAATAAGTGAAATAAGCTGAACAGGATAAAACACTACCATGATTATTGGGAGTATATCGTGAAGAGCTTTGATTGTAGTAGAACGATTTTTCGTACTGCTGAGGAATTCGTTCATTTGTACGTATTGCTGTTCATTCATTTGCTTTACCTGTCCTTTCTCTTTGATTTGTCTACATTATATCACTCGATTTCCAATAAATCTCAAACAAATTTTAACGAATTTATTAACATTCTATGACTACGTCATATTTATTAAACCAATAATCAAGCTCGATT
>JAUMXP010000246.1:0-573 GCA_030529125.1 Eubacteriales bacterium
GTGGCGACACTAATTACACCCAGCAAACGCCATACGAGATGAAGATTGTAGAAATGAGTCCTGTAAATATGTATGACAATGAATATACAGATACAGCATCGAATAGGGGTACAGATATATCAGCACAACAGCGTCTTCAGGATGCGTATGGCAACGTGCCACCGCTAAATCAGAACAATTCTGACAGAATGGTGATTCAGCTTTGGTGATTACGATTTACAAGTAACTTTGCATATGCAAAATGAAAGGAGAGTTACTATGAAAACAATAAAGAAAATAATATCTGCACTATTATGTATGTTGATTCTGATTTCGGTGTTTATGACAGCACCGGTAACAGCATCGACCGAAATCGAATACTCATTTGAAGAAGCTGGTGTCAGATATTTAGAAATTGATGATTCATCGCTATGTATAGTAGGGGTCAACAAGGAGGCTTTGCCAGAAGAAGTAGTTATTCCTGCTTTCATAAATGATAAAACCGTTACACAGATAGGAGAGCGTGCGTTTTTCAATACTCCGATAAAGAGCATAACTTTACCTGAAACTGTAACAGTAATAGGCGAGTATGCT
>JAUMXP010000246.1:583-1569 GCA_030529125.1 Eubacteriales bacterium
GCAAATTATACTTTTTCATCTTGCTCAGCTCTTAATGAAATTGTATTACCTGAGTCGCTGACACATATCGGGAATGGTGCGTTTAAAGGTTGCTCGTCCATTTCGAGTGTACATTTACCAAGAAACCTTGAAGCTATTGGTGAAGAAGCCTTTATGAGATGCTATAATATCAAACAAGTGACTATCAATCCTGCACTACATACAATCGGGAGCAAAGCGTTTTATGAAGCCCGTGTGCTTGCAGATGTGATATTTGAAGAAAGAATAACATTGTTCTCTGTAGGTGGTTCTGCATTTACTAATTGTTACAAGCTTAAAAGCTTTGATTTTACTTACTGTTATAATATAGGTGGCGGTGCTTTTAGTAATTGTGATAGTCTTACTTCTGTGGATTTACCGGATGATATTGATGTCACTTTAGGCAATTCAGCTTTCAACGGTTGTTCAAATCTTAAAACAGCTAAATTGTCTGACAACATAGACGCTATTCCTGCAGGTTGTTTTGGTGGGTGTAATAAACTTGAGAGTATACAAACAGGCAGAATCGACCTTGTTTATGCAGGTGCTTTTGATGGTTGCTCAAGGCTGAGAGATATAAGTTTTGCAAATGATAATGATATCACCAGATTATACGAAAGTGCGTTCAGAGGGTGTAGCAGTCTTGCTGAAATTTCTTTACCTAAGGTAAAATACATCAATCTCAGAGCGTTTGAAAACTGTACTAATCTTGTGTATGTCAATTTAGAAGAAAACACCACTTTGAAAACAATCGCTCCATGGGCTTTTTATAACTGTAAATCACTTTTATACATAGACATCCCTTCATCTTGCAATAAAATTGAGATGGAAGCGTTTATGAACTGCGAGTCGTTGAGTATGGTTTACGTAAAATCCGGACTCAAAGAAATAGGCCTTCAGGCATTCTTTAACTGTTACAGCCTTTATTCTTTTACTATTCCGAAAAGTGTCAAAACTATCGGCAATAT
>JAUMXP010000096.1:0-3675 GCA_030529125.1 Eubacteriales bacterium
GTTGGATCAACAGGAGTGTCGCCACCAGCTGTAACTGAAACGTATGCTTTTGAACCATCACAGCCTACAAGTACTGTAGAACCGTCAGCTGTAACTGTTACAGAAGCGTTGCCGCCGCCGTAGTTAGCTGAACCTGTGAGGTTAAACTCAGGGTTATCCCAAGCTATACCGTTGATAACCTTGAATTCGTATGTACCAGCAGCAATGCCAGTAAATACTTTTTCATAGTTACCATTTTCTGGATTGTAAGACATGCGGTTGTTAGAATCTCCTGGGTCCCATTCAGAACCGCAGAGACCTGCAGCGCCTGCAACAGTCCATGTCTCGCCGTCTGATAAAGCTGCTGTAGAAGTGAAAGCAATAGTGAACATGCTAACAACTAAAACAACTGCAAGAATCAAACTGACAATCTTGTTTGTCTTAAGCATTTTAATTTCCTCCTTAATTTTAATGCTTTGATAAGCAATTTAATTATATGTCAAGCAAACAACCATTACTACCAACAATAATGTTACGAGTAACGCTTAAGTGTTACAAAACGTAACGGTATGTGCTGTTTTTGTAACAATTACAGAGGTTATTGTTACAAGAGTAACAGGTTTGTTATTTGCTTGTTACATACCACAATAATTATACTATCAGGGCATATCTTTGTCAAGCACAGAAACGCAAAACTTTACAACTTTATTACAAAATTTTCTCAGTGTTTCCTGCGATTTTAAACAATATGCAACATAAAAGTTACAAAGTTACACAATATCCCCTGAAAAGCGCCATATTTCACTCATATGCGCTGTGCTTATTTATCTATCGTAACCACAGATGGTATCTCAAGAAGTTCAGGGTGAGCAAGAACTCGTTTTAGTTTTTTAACCGCAATAGCGATATACCCACCGGATGCGACTCGGTCATCTATAACTATACCAAGAGGCATACAACGCTCAAATACAACCTCGCCTTTCACTCTTTTAGGAACTTCTCTTAAGTTACCCATAGCAACAGACATGCTTGTTGTACCAAAATCGTATATATGATGATGAACATGGTTAGTACGGATACTAGCTAAATTGGTAAGCACCATGCTGACATGAAAAGGGCTGACATCGAGCAGTTTCTTTGGGATAAGCCCGAATTTGTCGAGCACCTTGAACATACATACACCAAATCGCAAAAGACCGGGAATTTTGAGAAGCGCTTTAATCATCTTATCAGTGCTGTTTTCTTTTTCTTCACTGCGATTATCCTCAATATACTTCTCTACAGTAGCATGAACCTCATCGAGAGTGTAATCAGGCTTAAGGAACAGTTTGTTCATTGAGCCGTGGGAATCCATCTTGCCACCTTTGAGCACTACCATACCAACAGTGATCTCGTTACGTGCATAAATAGTCTTGTTAACAACAAAGCGATTAAAAGCCGGATACTCAGCAACCATCTGCAGATAAGCTGCAATTATCAAGGAAAGATGGCTGTAACGCTTACCCTCTTTTCTCTTTTCGTTGATATACTTATTGATTGGCTCGATAGGTATATCAATCGTGATCATATTCATAGCGTCAGAACGCTTAGACATAAAATGTGCCGCAACTTTATACATAGGGTCAGCGTTCTTGATCTTCTTTCCGTCTGCTCTCATATTTCCCCCAATATACCTATATATCTATTGTAATTTTACAACATCCAAAAATAATATTCAAGCATTTTTACAATTACAACATATTTTGCCAATTCATTTGACATAAATAATAAAAAAGTTCCCCTGCTATAAAGCAAAGGAACTTTACGTTAGCTTTTTGAAAACACACAGCCACAGTAATTCTGCCTGTAGAGGTTATATTCTGCAGATAATTCAATAGAACGTTTGTAGCCGTTTTTCTTCTTGAAATCAGTAGGAAGATAGCTTATAGATAGTTCGTTAGAAACCCTCTCTCCTATACTATTTATAATAGAAGCATTTTTTAACGGACTGATTGTAAGCGTTGTAGCAAAATAATCGCATGAATACTCAAGTGCTTTCTGCGCTGTAGCTTTGAGGCGCATATCAAAGCAAACTGTGCATCGAGGACCACGCTCAGTCTCTTGTTCGAGTCCCTTAACAGCACTAAGATATTCATCAGGCTTATATTCACACTCAACAAGATGTACCTTTCTATGCAAAGGCATTTCACTAATCAATCTTTTAAGCTCCTGATAGCGATAGTCGTACTCATCTTTTTCTGTGATATTAGGGTTATAGTACACAAGATAAATATCAAAATGCTCGCTCAGATACTCAAGCACGTAACTCGCACAACACGCGCAGCACGCATGGAGCATTAATTTCGGCACAATCGCTTCTGTTTTATTCTTCTCAATCAGAGCATCAAGCTCTTTCTGATAATTTCTAACCATCTTAACCTACTATAATTTCATATAATTCATACGGGTCTTTAGCAATAAAGTCAGCGCCAGCACTCATAAGCTCATTTTTACCACGAAAACCCCACTCTACACCGCACACCTTGACTCCTGCATTATGCGCAGTAAAAACATCAACATCGCTATCACCGACGTACAAAGTTTCATCAGCAGAAACATTTAATTTATTCATCATAGCGATAAGTGCCTGTGCACTTGGTTTACGCTCGTAACACTCCTGCTGACCCCATGCAAGCTCAAACTCGTGCTGTGGGTAAAGCTTGTTGAGTATATGCGGTACGTAAACATGAGGTTTATTGGAATGAACCGCTGTTTTCACAGACTGTTTTTTAAGTTTACAGAGCAAATCGCTCATGCCATCATACGCACTGGTATGGTCACACAGATGCTGAGGATAGTAGCTGTCAAAAAACGCTTTAACTCTCTCAACGAGGTTTATGTCGTCAGATTTATCCCCAATCGCTTGCTTTATTAAACTATTCACACCATTTCCTACAAATTGGTTATAGCAGCTATTGTTATGAACAGGTAAACATTCGCTATCAAGCGAGCAGTTAACCGCTACCGCTAAATCTTCAAGCGTATTCGCCAAAGTACCATCCAAATCAAATACAACTAATTTATACATTAATATTGCTCCTTTTAGGAGTTGTCAGCTTATTCCTCATCATCTTCGTTATTTACAAGTTTCTGAAGATTAATAAGCTCCTGCGCTTGATCGTCACTGAACTCTTCAGTTTCAATTTTATCATCAATTTCTTCGTTTATTTCCTGAAGAACTTCTTCCTCATCTTTTTCGTAGTAATAATCATCGTCTGCTGATTTCTCTGTCGCTTTGCCATCGTCCTTACGTTTTCTGCTAACACGCATAATCACAACAATAGTAACAAAGAGCATAGCAAGTCCAATTAAACAGTAAAGAATAATAGTACCGATGTTAGGGATATTACCACTGTATGTTACTGTACCTTGTCCTTGAGCAACATTAACCGTAAGTGTGTCAGCTTCGTCTTCATAAATATCAGAGCCATCACAGCTAAGTTCAATAATATTTTCATCACAAGATGAAACAACCGAATATGTTATAGGTTTCTCAGAATTAGAACTATTCAGAATATTGCTAAGGTCAACGAAATCTGTCATTTCTGTTTTTTCAGAAAGAGCTATCGAGGAGTCGTCTTTTTCATAAGTAATAAAGTTTCCGCTACCGAAAAAGCTAACAAGCTCAACAGTAATCTCAGAAGAACTACCTTTACT
>JAUMXP010000096.1:3685-6379 GCA_030529125.1 Eubacteriales bacterium
CGACAAATATAGTTATCTGCTTCTTTAGCTACAGTAACAACAGCGCCTTTGTTCTCAAAGAAATCCTTGGCATATACAAGACCGTCTGAGTCTTTCTTTGAATAAAGGAAATCAGTTGTTCTGACAAAATCATCTTCACCCATAACATTCAACTTAATATCAATGCCATTAATAGAGTACTGAATTCCATCAGGAATGCGAATTTTAACAATATCAGATTCAGCTGTAACTGAGTATTCGCCATCTGTCCACTCACCGTCTGTCTTCCATTTTCCATCAATGAACACTGAGCCTTCACCATATGTTGTTTTTGTAGGTAAAGCATACTTGTAAGTGACAGGAACATCTTCTCCATCTTCGTTGATATAACTAAAGGTGTTGAAGCTTTCTTCAAAAATGAGTCCTTCTGATAAAGGTGTACTGGAATTATTTTTATCTCCGTAGTAAGTATTGTTTGATACTGTGTCAAGCAAAAGCCCAGTACGCTCTGAAAGCTCCTCAATATCTAAACCTTTATATATAACTTTATACTCCCAGCATGTGCCCTTGCTTGTCCAGTCAGCATAAGAAGCATCAGCCTCAGTAATAGACAAGAAATATGTTTGAAGTGAGTCAGATAGCTTATTGTAGGTATTGTTAGGAACAAGGAAAGTAATAGTACGATCATATGTTGAATCTTTGAGGTTTGTAGTTTCTATAATAATAGAGTCAAGTGGCATACCCTCACGCTCTGAAATATCCACAGTAGATTCAGTATTAAATACAGCATCATCTATACGTACCGTATTGACGCTGTAGTCATATTCAATATCCTCTGTGTCTTCGTTATTTTCAGATAACTTAGTCATCCACGAAATAATATCAGCAACATCGAAATCCTCTTTCATTCTCACACCGCTGCACAAAACAGAATCAGGCAACGAAACAGAAGAAGTTACTTCTCGACCAACAAGTTTCTTTATCTGCTCAATATACTCATCGCGAGAATCGAAAACTATATCCATAATAAAAGTATAGCCGTCCTGCTCAACACCAACATATTCAAAAGTTGAATCCTTATATTCTGCAAGCGGATTTTTCTCATTTAGTTCAAGCAGCAAACTGTCAATAGATGCATCAAGCGGATACTTGATAGTAATCTCACGGTGACCACTGAAATCTGAATCTATCTCCATAACAGATTCTACCATAGCATCGTCAGAAGAACACGCAGTCAGTGTCATCATAGACAGTAATAAAAGTACAATAATTAATAACGATGAAATTCTCTTCATAACTTACCTCTAAAAAAATAATCAGATACCTTTTCCCTGATCAATCAGCACAGCTCTGCACGGAGCAGCCTCAGCATTAGAAAGTTTAATCGGGAACGCACACAGTGTATACTCACCATCTGATACACCCTCTAAAAACAGGTTTTCAAGAACTACAACACCTGCGCGTGCAAGCTCCAGATGGGTACGCATCTCATCAAATGGTGCCGCGATACTGACTGAGTCTGTGCCAATCAGTACTAAACCGCTCTGGGCTATAACCTGAGCAGCGCTGGAGGTCAAGTAAGCGTTGCCACCACCATGAAGGATGAGTCGTTTCTTACAATGTGGCAGGAGTTCTTCCATATCTTCTCCAGTCAACACACCATCAATAGTAACAACAGTACATTTACCATAAAAATGCGAAAGTCTGATCCCGCCTATGGTAGCACCATCTTCATCGAAATGTTTAGGAGCATCAATATGTGTTGCATTGTGAGTACACATAGTAACCTGTGACATATTATACGCATCGCCTTTTTCTATACTATTTAATATAGTCATAGTTGGCGCAGGATCTCCCTCATAAGGTTCTGTCGTCAAAATATCTCTAGAAATATCATATAGCAACATAATTATACCCCCTCTTTCACCATTATAGCACAAAAACCGCAAAAATAAAGAATAGTTTGTTAATTTTACGCAATATATAGTATGTACATAAAAATGCAAAACAAAAGGGACAGGCAAATGCCTGTCCCTAAATTGTTATCTATTCAGATGACAATACTCATTATCAGATAGTGCTAGCATCAGCGTACCACTTCTTTGTATTCCAATCATAATACTGGCCTACTGTGAATGTAAGGTCTGGAGACTGTGAGCTACCATTGTTGAAAATGATGTTGCCATACTTCTGAGTTGATGTGAATGCATAAATGTCATAACCCTTAGATGACTTCTCACCTGTCTTTGTCATTGCTTTGCCAGGCCATGAACCACCGCTAGGATTCCATACATATGCATTAACAGTTGACCATTTACCAGAGTTTACAAAGTAAACTGTATATTCTGTTGCAGCTGCAGCAGGAACATCAGAAAGCTTGTCATACCACTTTGATGTAGCAAAGTCGTAGTACTTGCCAGCCTGGAATGTAAGGTCAGTTGTCTGTGAGCTACCATCGTTAAAGATGATGTTAGCATAGTTTGTCTTAAATGTGATTGTGTAAACATCAGCACCGTTAGGAGCCTTATCAGCAGTCTTTGTCATAGCTGCGCCTGGCCATGTTGCGTTTTCAGGAGACCAAGCGTAAGCGTTAACCTTTGACCACTTGCCAGAATTTACAAAGTAAGCTGTGTATGTAGGAGCTTCTGTTGGAGGAACAGTTGGTTCATCTGTAGGCTCTTCTGTTGGGTCTTCAGATGGAACTGTAGGCTCTTC
>JAUMXP010000097.1 GCA_030529125.1 Eubacteriales bacterium
TAAACTTTATCCTTTTCAAGAGTGATATCTACTCTGCTCAGGTCATAAGTCCATACGCTGTCATTGTTTGTATCGAGGCATTTCTCTTTCTTTGAAGCATAGTTGAAGAAGTAGTTTCCGTCTTCATCATAGATGTGGCAGTAAATCTGAGATACGTCATCCCACTTGACTTTATTGGTATCAAAATAGATTTTATTGTCTACATCTGTGTTTGCGTGGTCATGGTCATCACGAATACAGTTGCTCTCATTACCGTTTGCTTGAAATCCGTAGCAACCATTACCGTAGTAGTAATACCACTCACCGCCACCTGTGTTACCGAAACCTATGTCATTAATAGATACATAGTCAGGGTCAACAACGAATATCATTTCGTCAAAGTTATCAGTTCCCTGTGGATAGTTTGGGGATTCGCCTGGGTCGTAGTATTCACAAGGAATGTTGATTGTCTGCGAAATATATGGTCGCAGATGGTCATAGGTTGAAGCGTGAGTAATGTTGTTGTTCCAGATAATTGTAGTTACTTCTTTTGGTACATCTGCGTAGAAAACAGAATCAGAATCACCCTTTTCTACTGAGTAGCCCGGATAAGTATCTGGGTTTATGCTCTCCTGATACCACCAGTAGATAGCAGGAGCGTCTGAGTATTCGTTGTACCATGATGTAGCGAATTTACCATAGGTACCAGAGTCGCCGTCGTCGCCTTTCTCACCATTTGTGCCGTCTGGCATCAGGAAGTAGTAGCGGTTTGTTTCCACTGTTTTGCCTGTTTCAGTTTCGTATTCTGCTACAGCTTCTTTGACAGATTTATGGTTGTGCGCTTTGTTCAGGCAATCACCTGTCTTAGTGTCAGAGTAGCATCCGCCACCTCTGTAGTAGTACCACTGTCCATGGCACATGGCTGTTGTGGTAGCAGACCACCAATCCATTTCTTCTAAAACAAATATCATATTGTCACAGTCAGTGAGACCTTCTCTGTATTCGCTGTTATATTCAGGACCTAATAAGGATGACACACAGCGACTATATGTAGGATATTGGTAATCAACAACACCATTGTTCAGTGTGTATGCGTTGACACCCACAGGAATATCAGCGTAGTAGATATTATCAATTAATGTCTGATTGATAGTATAGCCCGGATAGTAGCGATACGGAACATCACCTGTTTTGTCATAGCTGTACCAGTTGACACAGATGTCTGTGCTGTATTCATTGAACCAGTTTGGTAGCACTTGACCTGTTGAGTCGATGAAATTGTCGCTTCCGTCAGGAATGAGGAAGTAGTTACGATAGGTCTGTATTTCAATATCATTTGCTTTCTCGTAGTCTTTGATAGAGTTTGTCAGAGATGGGATATAAATCGGAACTTCGTTTTTCCATTTAGTGAGGGTTCTGTTCTGACCTTCACCTGTTATTAATACAGTATCGCCGATGTTGCTTGTCTGCATAGTCAGCTCGTAGGTGCGGTTTCCGGTATCAGTTACAAAGTGAACATAGTATATACCGTTTTTCTTAAGGTTGATTTTAGACTTGTTCAGATCATAGGTGTATACACCGTCGCCGTCGTAGTCAGTACACAGCGTAGGAATCGATTTTTCAGGATAGTACTGAGAGCCTGTTTGAGACTGGATAATACAGTACACATTATTAAAGTCAGTCCAGCTTGAGTTTCTTGGGTCAAATTTTATGTAGAGGTTTTCATGGTCGTGGTCAGCACGGATACAGAAGTGCTCGTTACCGTTTTTGAATGTGCCGAAACATCCGTTGCCGTAATAGTAGTACCACTCGCCACCCCAGGTTCTTTGTGGTTCTAAATCGTTAATCGAATGGAAGGAAGGGTTGATGACATAAATCATATTCTCAAAGCTGTCTAGTCCCTCACGGTAGATATCTGACTCGTTTTCTTCGTAACCCTCGGTAGAGAGAATAGTTGTCTGGCATTGGTCATACCACACAGCTTCGCTGAAATCGTTACCACCGTTGAAGTAGTTGTTAAACATCATTTCGTTCACAAAATCAGGAACATCAGCATAGTAGACACTGTCGCTGTCGCCTTTCATCATCTTAAATCCCGGGAAATCAGGATCGACTTTGTCAGTGCCCCACCAGTATACACCGGCAGCTTCAGCGTTCTCGTTGTACCACGATTTAGCATACTCACCATACATGTAGTCTTCCTCAGTTCCGAGTATTCCGTTTGAGCCGTCAGGCATAAGGAAGTAGTAGCGCTTAGTGTTAACCGTTTCGCCACTGTTTTTCTCGTATATTTCGATTGCTTGTTTAAGCGACATTTCAGTAGCTGCGGATGCAACACTTACTGATATACTGCCTAAAATTAACAGTAAACACAAGGTTAAGCTGACTATTTTTTTCATAAAATCAATCCTTTCGCTTTATACTTCTACTAATAAAACACTTTGGATGGCTTATTAGGTTTCACATAATTTGGGAAATTTTAAAATAATGTGTTTATACTATAATTATATATCAGTTTATACGTGAATCAATATAAATCAAAAAACAGCGTGTAGAAAAAACTACACGCTGTTTGTATATATTTGATAAATACTAAGTTTACTCAGAACGCAGAGCTGTCACAGGGTCTTTCTTCGCAGCTTTTTTAGATGGGATAAGTCCGCCGATTGTCGTGAGAATTACGCTGAGTACAATCAGAATAATAGCTGCAACAGGTGGGATAGATGCGTTGATGTTCTCTATACCGGATAAATCTCTGATGAGTGCATTAGACGGTATCAGTATCAGTAGCGATATCAGTATACCCATAACACCCGAGCACAAGCCGATGATAAAGGTTTCGGCATTGAACACCTGTGAGATGTTTCTCTTTGATGCACCGATAGCACGCAGAATACCAATTTCTTTAGTACGCTCAAGTACAGAGATATAGGTGATAATACCAATCATAATTGATGAAACAATCAAAGATACCGCAACAAAAGCTATGAGTACATAAGATACAACATCAACAATAGATGTGATTGAAGATGTTAACAATGCAATATAGTCAGTATATGTGATTTTAGACTCTTCGTCAGCTTTTTTGTTGTAGCTTTCTATACATGCAGCGATTGAATCTTTGTCTTCAAATGTGTCTGCGTAAATCGAGATAGAAGATGGAGAGTCGTAGCTTACTTTACCAAAAGAGGTGAGGTTGTTCTCATATGATGCACCGTCGATATATTCATCATAAACTGAAAGCAAAATATCCTTGTCAGGGTCGTTGTCAAGCCAGCTATCAAGCATAGTAGCCATCATAGCGTTGTAGTCTGTGGCACCCGCCATAGCATAAGCACTGTAGTTAGTGCCTGTAGCAGAACCCAGTGACATCGCAATAGCTGAACTGTCTTCACCCTCATTTTCAAAGTACATAACAGCTTGATAGAAGGTTGCTTTGTCAGAATCAGGCAAGTTCTTTATATACTTCTTTGCGTCTTTGATTTTATCTTTGTCTGTCTTTGCTTCAAAGGGCATATTGTTGAGTACATTTGTGTCAGGATCGCTCTCCTGAGCTTTTATAATATCGCTCTTATCTGTGTGCTCTATAATATAGTCAGTAAGCAGAGATGTGTAGCCGATAGGGGTTGGCACAGTTGCGTTAGCAGCATCTTCGAGTGGTTTGATAACACCTACGATGTTAAGCTCTAAAGCATCTTCAATCATATCATCATACTTGGATTCATCTTCGCCGATATATGTGAATGTGCCGTTGTCATTTTTTACATATTGGTCACACAGTGGTACCATGTAGAAGTTGTGCTCGCACATTTTTTCATAGTCCCATTTGATTTCTTCAGGCTCTTCTCCGTCCTGAATTATGTCACAGATTTCCTGGAACTCGTCGCCTGTAATAAAACCAAGCTGGTAGAGCTTATCTGCTGATACAGCGTTTGATCTGTCAAGGATAAGCACGACTTCGTTATATTTATCAGGCCATTCGCCGTAGAGCATATCGTAGCTGTCAGTGATAACTTTGCTGATCACTGTGTCGTTGCCACGCATAAGTTCTTGGAAGTTTGGAGCACTTTCTGACGCATTAGCAGCCATGGTGTACATGTTAGTCATCATAGTCATGTCTGTTTGCATCATGTCCATGAGACCACCGTCAGACTTTTTACTTGTTTTAATCTCTTCAGTATCAGCGTTAGAATTTATGATTTCATCGTTCTCATCATAAGAGAAAACAGAGAAGTTCACATCATAGGTATAGACGATGCCGTTTTCACCTAAGTATTTGTGGATGTCGCTATCAGGGTCATCAAGGTATTCTTTGAATAACTCAAGGTCGTTTTTGGTGACGCTGGAATAAATAGAGTCGCTGAGCTCAAGTTCCTTGTAGCCTGCGTTTACTACTTTATCATCGTACTTTTCCTTTATACCTGTATCGACTGTTTTGCCTCGCATTTCCATGATAGAAGTCAGGTCAAAGGCTTCTTTGGTTATGGAGATAGGATAACTGCTCATTGTATCACGCTGAATATCCTGGATATACCGGTTCACACCATTAGAAAAAGCAAGAATCAGCGCAATACCAATAATACCAATGGAACCTGCAAAAGATGTCAGAATGGTTCTGCCTTTTTTGGTCATCAGATTTTTGAAGCTTAAAGACATAGCTGTGAAGAAAGACATTGAGCTTTTGCCCATGTTTTTGTGTTTGTTTTCTTTAGCTTTATCTTCAACGATATACTCGTTTGAGTCAGAGATGATTTTGCCGTCTTTGAGGTTAACGATTCTGGTAGCATACTCCTGTGCAAGCTCAGGGTTGTGGGTAACCATAACGACCAGTCTGTCTTTGGCAACCTCTTTTAACAGCTCCATAACCTGTACTGAAGTTTCTGAGTCAAGCGCACCTGTTGGTTCGTCAGCAAGAAGAATATCAGGGTTATTAACCAGAGCTCGTGCTATAGCTACACGCTGCATCTGACCGCCTGAGAGCTGGTTAGGTTTTTTCTTAATGTGGTCTTTAAGCCCGACATCTATCAGAGCTTGTTTAGCGCGTTTCTTGCGTTCTTTTTTAGATATTCCACCTATAGTAAGTGCCAACTCTACATTTGCTAGAACTGTCTGGTGTTCAATGAGATTATAGCTCTGGAATACAAAACCGATTGTATGGTTTCTGTATGAATCCCAGTCGCGATCTTTGTACTTTTTAGTTGAGATATCACCGATAATAAGGTCGCCACTGTCGTAGCGGTCAAGACCACCGACGATGTTGAGCAGGGTGGTTTTACCGGAGCCTGACGGACCTAATATTGCGACAAATTCATTGTCACGAAGATTAAGCGAAACGTCGTCAAGAGCTTTTGTGACAATACCGCCGACTGTGTACTTTTTTGATATGTTTTTGATCTGAAGCATAGATATGCTCCTTTCTAAAAATTTCCATTATGTATTATACCACAAATATAGTGAAAAATATTAATAATATGAAAAAACAATAAAAAAAGAGCCGATTAATTCGGCTCTTCTTAGTTGTCTTATTGAACGGTAACCTGTGTAGCTGTAGCGACATCAGCGCCACCTGTCTGTGATGTTGAGAACTTGCTAGCATCTAAAATACCATATTTAAACTTGAGTGCTAAGATTTTCTTAACGCTGTTATCAATTTGTGTCTGGGAAATTTCTCCGCTGTCAACAGCTTTCTTGATAGCATCGAAATAGCTGTCAATATCAGCAGGCTTTAAGAGAATATCAGCGCCTGCGTGCAGTGCATTAAGAGCAATGTCGTTTGCCTCATATTTGTCCTTAATAGCGCTGTCTGATAAGTCAGGGGTGATAACTACACCGTCAAACTTGAGCTCTTTTATGAGAACTTCTGTAACGATGCGCTGTGACATGAAAGCAGGAGTATCTGCATCAATAGCAGGAACCTTAGCACTGCTTATCATGATAATATCAGCACCAGAATCGATTGTTGCTGCAAAAGGAGGGAGCTCTGATGCTCTTAATTCGTCAAGGGTCTTGCTAGAGTCTGACAGAACAGGGAAGTACTTGACTGCAGCGATGACACCGTTTGAGTTGAATCCGTTAAATGCTGAGCGTACAGTATCGCCTTTTGCATCACCTGCGAAAGCATTATCGCCTTCAATATTAGCACTTGGAGCTAAGTTGAGGTTAAATCCATACTTTGAGATATTCAGTGCGATAGCGCTTGAGTATGTCTGTACTTCATCACTGTTTTTAGTGTAAACAGTGCTCTCGAATCGCTTTGTTGTATCAAGCTTTTCTGAGATAGGGGAGTTGTCGCC
>JAUMXP010000098.1 GCA_030529125.1 Eubacteriales bacterium
GTTAAAGATAACGTTGTTCATAGAAGCAGGAACTTCGTATGAGTAAACGTCCTTGCCTTCAAAAGTATCAACCTTTGTCATAGCAAGACCCGGCCACTGACCGTTGTTTGAACCACCTGTAATCCAAGCGTAGCAGTTAGCCTTACCCCAGGAAGCAGTATCAACGAGGTATGTTGTACGCTCAGTAGGGAACTTGAATGGTGTAGCGTTAGGGTCTACCTTTGTATATGTGTATGAACGTTCTTTTGTGTCTGTACCATCAGTTGCTGTGAACTTGATTGTAACTGACTCATCAAATGCCATGTCAGCACCGATTGTGATTGTCTTTGAGCCTGTGAACTTAACTGCAGCAGCGTTGCCGATCTGGTATGTACCTGATGTAGCGTACTCGTTGAGTGAAGCTGTGATAGAAAGTGTATCTGTAGAGAAGTTACCGCCTGTGTGTGAAACAGATACGTCAGGAGCTGTAGAAGCACCTGCAACCTCTACGAGGATAGTGCCGTTAGCACCTGAGTTGAATGTTACCTTACCGCCTGAAACAGTAGCTGTCTTGTCGTCGTATGTGTTCTTGAGTAATGTTCCGTCAGAAACATAAGAACCAACTGTAAGTGTAACGTTAGTGTTCTTGTTAGCTGCGATACAAGCGAATACTGTATCGTTAACGCCGTTCTTGTTGTATTCTCTTACAAATGCTGTACCGCTTGTAGCAGTGATAGCCTTGTGAGTACCAGCACCAACAGCAACGTGGTTGTTTCTGAACTGACCAACCTTCTGCCAGTGCTTGAGAACTGTCTGGTCGATTGAATTCCAGTTCATGTCTGAACGGAGCTGGTGGTCTTTGATCTTATCGCCGAGCTTATCGTTTAAGTATGGACGAGCTGTTTCGTCACCGTAGAAGATCTGGATAGCACCAGGCATAAGCTGGAATGCAGAACCCTGATAGATAAGGTCGCCACGACAAAGTGCAGTATCGTGTGAAGAAATGTATGAAAGTACGTTGAAGTTAGGATCGTTGTTGATCTTGTTAGCGTAGTCAGCGTATGTGTTGTTGATTGAGCTTGCGTTTGGAACACCGCCGCCACCTGTGAATGAGAAGTTAATCTTTGAATCAAAGCCGCCCTGTGTGAAGTAAGCGTCTTTGTTTACACCTGAACCGTAGTCTTCAGCTGTCATCCAGAAATCATCTGTCCATGATGCAGCAGGAGTCTTGCCCTTGTTAGCAGCTCTCCAGTCTTTTAAAGCCTGTGTACATTCGTCAGAAAGAGCTTTCCATGAAGCAAGTTCAACGTGCTTAGCGGTATCACATCTGAAGCCGTCGATACCGTAATCTCTAACCCATTCTGAAAGCCATGCTACGAGGTAGTTACGAACAGTCTTAGACTTACCTTTAGCAAAGTAAGTGTTGAGGTCGTTCATCTCTTCGTTGTATCTGCCTTCTTTCTTCCATTTTTCCTGTAAGAAAGTAGGTACGTTTACAGTTTTGCTAGATTCTGTTAAAAAGTCAGGGAGGTCGCCGCCGGCAGATTTTGTGAGGTCATCGCCGCCGAATGGTGTGTAGCCTGCGATACCGCAACGTAGCCAGTCAGGACCCCACCATCTAGCCCAACCTGATTTTGAGTTAGATGAGTTGTAGTCGATTGAACGGTGGTAGTTAGCGTTTGACTTCCAGTTGTAATACTGATCCCAAGCGTAGTTTTCACCGTATGTAGTCATGAACGCACCGTAGTTGTATTCGTACATATCGTAGATTGTGTTGTAACCAGGGTGGTTCATAACGATATCAAGTACGATACGGATGCCGTGCTCATGAGCTGTGTCTACCATTTCTTTGAATTCTTGGGCAGTACCGAAGTTAGCGTCGGTCTGTGTGTAGTCCATAGCATAGTAGCCGTGGTAAGCGTAGTGCTTAACAGAGTCAGATTTACCTTCACCAACGATAACGTAGCCGTGGATCTGCTCGTAAGGAGCTGAAATCCAGAGTGCGTTAACACCGAGGTCATCAAAGTAACCCTGTTCGATTTTGTTTGTAATACCCTTGAAGTCACCGCCGTGGAATGTAGCAGCAGTAGAGTTGAGCTGTGAGCTTGTTACTACTGAGCCGTCCTTGTTGATAAGACGGTTGTAAGAGTGGTCGTTTGCTGTGTTACCATTTTCGAAACGGTCAGTAAGCAGGAAATAAACAGATGCGTTATCCCATGAGAAACTGTCCGCACTGGTAACAGCGCTAGTAGTTGCTGTCTCTGTTTCTGCAGCAGAAGCTTCTGCTGTTGCTATAACCGGAATCATAGAGAACAGCATTACGATGCTAAGTAAAAGAGACATAGTTCTTTTGAAGTTTTTCACGTCAATCTTCCTTTCATGAAATCAAATATTTTGTTGCATATCGGGCAACAAACTACCCTAGCTTAATTATAAGCTCTTTTTACTAAATAATAAATACATATTATTGACAAAAAACTACTGATTTTAATGTGTATTTTTACCTTAATTAACAGTGGGATTTTTTAAGTTGTTGAGTACAAGATTTCAGAGAAAATTTTGTATACGGCACAATACACAAACAACAGATAAGATTATTGTGCAACATAGCTATAGAAAAGAAAGAATTAAATAAAAAACAACTATCGAAGATATAAAAAATGCCAAACGTTTTTACGACTAAGACAAAATTACTATGATTTTTTGTGTTAATTACGTATTGTGTTAAAAATGTATTTTTTTGAATGGAAATTTATGGTGTATATAATAGTATGCAAAATTCGTTGACAAACAGAAAAGTTGATAATATAATCTACTGTGACGAATTTTTTGTCAGATTAAGGATTGGGGGTAGAAAGTTGGACAAGAAAACGATTGTGTCCCTTAGAAACATTTTCTTTGACTACGGAAACGAACTTATACTGAATGGCATCAACCTTGATATTTATGACAAAGAGTTTATTACACTCTTGGGTCCGTCAGGTTGCGGTAAGACTACTACGCTGCGTATTATCGGTGGTTTTATTGAACCGAAAAGCGGTGATGTATATTTTGATTCACAGCGAATCAATGAACTTCCTCCGCACAAGCGTAACGTCAATACGGTTTTCCAGAAGTACGCTTTGTTTCCACACCTTAATGTTTATGATAATATTGCTTTTGGCCTTCGTCTGAAGAAGCTGTCAAAAGCTGAAATAGAGAACAAAGTAAAGCATATGCTCGCAATTGTAGATCTGAAAGGCTACGAAAAGCGTAAAATCAACAATCTCTCTGGTGGTCAGCAGCAGCGTGTAGCTATTGCACGTGCTCTTGTGTGTGACCCTGAGATTGTTTTACTTGATGAGCCGCTCGGCGCGCTTGACCTCAAACTGCGTAAAGATATGCAGATCGAGCTTAAGAAAATTCAGCAGAAAACAAAGAAAACTTTCGTATATGTTACACACGATCAGGAAGAAGCTCTGACTATGAGTGACCGAGTTGTTGTTATGAACAACGGCTCTATCGCTCAGATTGGCACACCTGCTGATGTGTACAACGAACCTGCCAACGCTTTCGTTGCCGACTTTATTGGTGAAGCAAACATCTTAAACGGTGTTATGCTCGATGACTGTAAGGTTGAGATTTTAGGCAAGGAAATCGCTTGTGTAGATAAAGGCTTCGGTAAAAATACTCCTGTTGATGTTGTTATCCGTCCTGAAGATATCGAAGTTGTAGCTCCAGAAGATGCTGTGCTTGTGGGTACAGTAGAAGACACTATCTTCAAGGGTGTTCACTACGAAATGAGCGTAAAGTGCAACAAGTGTCAGTGGATTATCCACTCAACAGTAGCACAGAAGGTTGGCTCTACTATCGGTATGACTGTTGATCCATACAACATCCACATTATGCCTAAGATGTTCTTTGCTCCTGATAACTTTATTGATACTACAGTTTTATATAATGATATTGAGGCTAATACTACAACAATCTCTATTGAGGGTAATGAAATAACAATCCCTGGTGTTTGCTTCAAAGAAGGCTCAAGACTCCAGATTACTCTGCCACCATCAGGCTTGCATATTGCTGGTGACGGCGTTGGTGACCTTGATGAAGTATATATCGAGTCTGTTATCTGGAAAGGCGAGCACAACGAGATTATTCTTGAGTCTGACGAGAGAAAGTGGCTTATGCAGTCTGATCAGGATGAGCAGGTTGCAACCTACGTTCCGATAAGCTTTGATTTTTCTAAAGCAAAATTTGACGGTATACTCGAGGAAGGAGAAACAGATGAAATCTAAGAAGCTGTCTTTTCCGTACCTTGGTTGGATGCTGGTGTTTACTATCGTACCTATTGTGATGGTAGTCTACTATGCGTTTACTGATGAAAACGGAAATTTCACAGTAG
Organism: Eubacteriales bacterium; assembly: GCA_030529125.1. Lineage (GTDB taxonomy): Bacteria > Bacillota > Clostridia > Oscillospirales > Acutalibacteraceae > Ruminococcoides. Next base: position 4,364 of record JAUMXP010000098.1, read on the forward strand.
AACCGTTTATTAATGCTTCGGATTATTCTCAGGTGTTTCTGTATTCACTGTGGATTGCGCTGATTTCTACTTTTATCTGTCTGGTACTTGCGTATCCACTCAGCTATATGATTTCACGTGCACAGGAGCATAAGCAGAAGATAATCATTATGCTTATCATGGTGCCGATGTGGATGAACTTCCTGCTTCGTATTTATGCATGGGTGCTCATTCTGCAGAACAACGGTCCGCTTGATATGATGTTTAACTTCTTTGGTATAGATATAGCGCTTATCGGTAATTCAGGCGCTACTATACTGGGTATGGTTTACGAATTTCTTCCGTTTATGATTTTGCCTATCCACACAGTTATGAGTAAGATAGACAATTCGCTTATCGAAGCGGCTTCTGACCTTGGCGCAAACAAGTTCTACGTGTTCAAAAATGTTATATTCCCATTATCAGTTCCTGGTATAATTTCAGGTGTGACTATGGTTTTTGTGCCTACTGCAAGTACATTCCTCGTTGCTCAGTACTTAGGTGGCACACAGTTTATGATTGGTGACGTTATCGAGCGTGTGTTCCAATCAGATCACCACACAGGTTCAGCTATTGCTCTTGTGCTTATGGTGGTTATTTTAGGCTTCCTTGTATTTATGAATAAATTCGGTGATGAGGAGGCGGTTGGCGTATGAAAAGGATTTCTCACAAGATATATTTTGGCATCATTCTGGCTTTCCTGTATGCACCGCTTATCTATCTCATCGCGTATTCGTTTAACGATGGTAAGACCTCAGTATGGAAAGGCTTTACATTCAAGTGGTATGTAGCACTGTTTCAGGATGCGCAGATCATGGAGAGTCTTTACAATACTTTGCTTGTAGCATTTTTAGCTTCGCTTATAGCTACAATTCTAGGCACTATGGCTGCTATTGGTATATATAACTTCAAAGGTGGCTACAGAAGTGCTATCCAGAATGTGTCCAATATTCCGATTATCAACCCTGAGATAGTTACAGGTGTGTCGCTGATGCTTCTGTTTACTATGGCGGGTACAATGCTCGGATTTGAGATGGGCTTTGTAACTGTATTACTTGCTCATATCGGTTTCTGTACACCGTATGTAATTTTGAACGTTACACCTCGACTCAAGAGAATGGATAACAGCATATATGAAGCTGCGCTTGACTTAGGCTGCACTCCGGTGAAAGCGTTCTTCAAGGTTGTTTTGCCTGAGATTATGCCTGGTATTTTCTCTGGTGCTTTAATCAGCTTTACCTATTCGCTTGATGATTTTGTTATAACATATTTCACACGTGGCAGTAAGTTCCAGACCCTGCCTGTTCAGATTTATACAATGACTCACCAGCGTATCAACCCTAAGGCTAATGCGCTGTCAGCTATCTTATTTGCAGTGATTCTTCTTATGCTTATTCTCATTAATATCAGAAGCAGCAAAGAGGCTAAAAAATCACGCACATAATTTATATTTGGAGTAGAAAATGAAAAAGAAAATATGCGTTATTTTATGTCTTCTTATTGTAACGCTTCCGCTTGTTATAACAGGTTGTAGCGGCTCAACATACGAAGGCGAAATCAATGTATATAACTGGGGTGAGTATATCTCCAACGGAGATGACGGCACCTTGGATGTAATCGAAGAATTTGAAAAAAGATATAATATCAAAGTTAACTACACTAACTTTGAAACAAACGAAGAGCTGTACAATATCCTGACTAATTCCAATTCATCTTACGATATAATTATTCCGTCTGACTACATGGTCAGTAAGCTAAGGGAAGAGGGATTGCTCGAGAAGATTGACTACAATAATATCCCTAATTATAAATATATTATGGATAGATACAAAACCTCATCTTAAGACCCGACGG
>JAUMXP010000099.1:0-4171 GCA_030529125.1 Eubacteriales bacterium
TAGATGGCTTTTTTACGGATACAGTGCCTATTTATTATGGTAGCTCTAATATCAGCGATATTTTTAATCCTAAAGCTTTTATTAATCTGAATGATTATCCTGACTTTGACTGTGCAATTGACAGAATTATGGAGATTGACAGCAATGACGAACTGTATCTTGAGATGTTACGTCAACCGATTTTTAATAATCCAAAATATCCGCAAGAGTTGATGGATAATCTTGAAAAGTATTTGTGCCATATTTTTGACCAGGATCCTAAAGATGCTTTTCGAAGAGCAAGAATATATTCTCCACAGAAACATGAAGAGTTTATGCAGCGTTCCATTGCTAGAGCAGAGAAAATGGATATCGAAGGAATAATATATGCTCCTAGCAGTGGAAAAACAGATAAAGAGATTGCTAAGAATTACATAAAAAATATTCCTAAGCGAGCACTAAAGAAGATATTAGGAAAAAAGATTTACTCGAAACTAAAGAACCGTTCAAAACGCGGATGATTTAATAGTGTTTTGAGAGGCTTTATGATCAATTTGGACTATGCGCAAGATTGAATCTATTCTATTCCGGATATTTTGCCTAATGGTAAGTATTTTATGATCATAGATATTTATGAGCTTGATGGATTGAATCGTCATTGGACACAGGATCATCCGTCACAGCGATTCTATTTTGAAATCTTCGAAGATAATCCTGATGGTATCAGATGGGAACACGAAGATATGGGCCATGTCAGAATGGGTAAACTGAATTTAGCTGTTGCAGAATGATTAATAAAGTATTGCGGATCGTTATATGACAAAAATTGAATTGTTAGAAAAGAAAAGGCCTTATAAAGTGGCTAAATAGTTGAAATAGTGTTAACCGATTAACATTTAGGAGTACTTAGTTATGAATATGGTCAGCGTTATAGTGCCAATTTACAATGTTGAAAAATATCTGTGTGAGTGTCTGGATAGTATTATTAACCAGACATATCGTAACCTGCAGATTATATTGGTTGATGATGGCTCGCCTGATAACTGTGGTGCTATTTGCGACGAATACGCAAAGCTTGACGTAAGAGTAGAAGTCCTTCACTGTAAAAACGGTGGACTGTCTGTCGCAAGAAATCGTGGTTATAATGTTTGCAAGGGTGAGTATGTGCTGTTTGTAGACAGCGACGACTATCTTGAAAAAAATGCTATTGAGGTATTGTGCTCTCATATGCAACAAGATAATCTTCAGATGCTGTTTTATGATGCTCTGTCGTTTGATGAAACCAGTACAGAGGTTAAAGAGGAAGAAATCAACAAGTACATAAGAAAAGCAGATTATTCGTCTGTTTCAAGTGGTGCACAATTATTCCTTGAGTTTCTTAAAAATGATGAATATCGTTCACCTGTGCAGTACTGTCTTTTTAAGAAATCCTTTATCGATGAGAATAAGCTTTCATTTCACGAGGGGATTATTCATGAGGATGAGGAATTTACTTTTCTTTCTTTGCTTTGTGCAAAAAGAGTTAAGCATATAAACGACGTGCTATATCACCATCGTTTTCGTAGTGACTCTATTATGGGTGCTAAGACATCTAAGAAAAACACAGATGGATGCTATCAAGTCATTAGTGCTGTGATTGATGCAAAAGATAAGTTCCTGACTAATATCGGCACAAAAGAAGCTTATCAAAAAGGTGTCGCAAGATTGGTAGAAATCTTTCTGAATAGAGTCAGATGTTCTGTAGATAAGAAGTCTGCGCAAACAAAAAAACAGGTTAAAGAGATTAAGCGGAAATTACGCAGTCATAATTATTTTGAAAGTGATGACGTGAAATTTGCAGCTCTTGATAAAAGACACAAAAAGATAGTGCGTAAGAAAATCAAGATTAGAGTTTATTCATTGTTATCACCTGTGTTAAAGCTTATAAGACGTAAGTGAAGAACAAGTAAGTATTAGATAAGAGGATATCATCAATGGGATCACATATTTATATCGATATTATCAATTTCATATTATCGTTCCTGTTGGTGGATTTCCTTAATGGAGAATACAGCAACTATCTGGGAAAGAAACTGAAAAGCGGAGTGCTCACACTTGCTGTAATGGTAATTTTTGCGCTTGCATTTAGTGCATCGGCTATGTTTTTTTTGTTTACCAAAATAGCCTTGTTGGTAGCTTTAGTTATTGCTTTTATCGCTTTACTCGCTATGAAAACTAGTGCAAAGCGACTTTGTAGTTACACAGATGTTGAAGCCGGTAAAGAGGAGTTCTTTTCCAGTAAGAAGGTTATGGTTCTCGTCCCGCATGAGGATGATGATCTCAACCTTATGGGTGGTGTAATAGAGCAATATATAAAGCATGGTTCAGATATATATGTTGTCTTTGCTACTAACGGAGATGGTGATAGAAGATTTGATATGTCCAAAATGGGATATACAAGAATGAACGAGGCTATTGAAGCACTCGGTTTTTTAGGAGTACCTGAAAAAAACGTGATTTTTTTAGGTTACGGAGATGGTTGGGGAGAAAACGGTCCTCACATTTATAACGCTGAGCCTGAGATAGAGTTGAGTTCTACAGCAGGTAGAACTGCGACTTATGGTTTGAGTAATCATCCAGCATACAATGAAGGTAGAAAATATACACGCTCTAATTTTATAGATGATATTAAAGAGGTTATTTTAGATTATAAACCTGACGACATTTTTTGCGTTGACTACGATACTCACATTGATCATCGTGCTTTGTCGATGATTTTTGAGAAAACTATTGGGAGTATTCTGAAAACAACAGACTACAAACCAAATATATACAAAGGCTATGCCTATCGAACAGCGTGGGGGTCAGCTCCTGATTTTTCTGATAGCATTAATCTTAACTCTACTGTGAGTTGCCCAGCCAGTAATGATGTAGTACTGTATGACTGGAACAGTCGTGTGCGACTACCGGTTGATATACAGTCGGTCAGTAGAGACATACAGAATTCTAAATTATATAAGGCATTATCGCTGTACTCGTCCCAAAGAGCACTGGAATGTGCCGACAGGATTATTAATGGCGACAAAGTTTTTTGGCTTAGAAGAACCGATTCGCTGCTTTATAACGCAGAAATCAAAGTATCCTCCGGGGATAAGTCAAAACTGACAGATTTTATGTTGTTGGATTGTGACGATCTAGTGGGACATGGTGACAAGCCTTACGATGGTGTGTGGCATCCTGAAATGTACGATGAAGAAAAATCTATTTATGTTACATTCAATGAGAAACAGTACATCGAATCAATCGTTTTATACGATAACCCATCACCGACTGATAATATACTGAATGCGGTGATTACACTGGACGATGGGTCAGAAATCAATACAGCTGAGCTTAATCATTATGGTGATGCCACTGTAATTTGTATTAACAAAGAAATCAAGAGCTTTGTTGTTAAAATCGATAAATATGAAGGCGATCATTTTGGTTTATCTGAGATAGAAGCGTATTGTTCTCAGATACATTATATCCCTCATTTATATAAATTAACAGATGATAAAGACAACTTTATATATGATAACATTGTCCCTATTACAGGTAGACAAGCTATAAAAGTATACAGTAATTATCAAGAAATATTCACTTCGGATAAGTTTGTTTTGCGTAGCAGCAACAGCAAGTGTAAGATAGAGCTTACAGATGAAAGGATTACTTTGAAATGTCCACGCGGACAAAAGTGTCAGGTAGAGCTGTTGTCAAAAGATGACAAACTGCTCGATAGAGTTATTTTCAGGAATCCTGGAAAAATCTCTCGTTACTGTCTAGCACATAGTCTAAAGTATAAGAAGAATAAGTCTTATTGTGTACGTGTTTTTAATTTAGTAAGACACAAAATTTGTGGTAAATAGGGTCACGTTTTTATTTAGTAAATCATTAACTGAAACATCAGTAGAAGGAGTTAAGTATGAGTAAATCACCAACAAGGGTACTGTTGATTGTGCCTGATTTTAAAAAGGGAGGAGTACAGGCTGAGGCTATGTATCCTGCTCGCTTGCTGAGTCGTGAAGAGGTTGTATTTGACGCGATAGTACCTTCTGATGTAGTAGGCTATTATGAGGAAGAGTTTAAAAAATATGGTGAAATATATAGAATACCGATTAAACGCAAATCAAACAAGATCAAGAGGTTTTTGGCTATTTTTACGAATTATTTC
>JAUMXP010000099.1:4181-6220 GCA_030529125.1 Eubacteriales bacterium
AAAAGAAGTTAAAAAATATCTTGAAACACACGAAAAGTATGATGCGATACATGCAAGACATCATTTTTATGCGGCACCTTGTGTTAAGGTCGCAAAAAAGGCAGGAATCCCTGTAAGAATTGCTCATGCTTCTATCAACCGTCCTGTCGGCAAGTATAAAAATAGATTTACTGTTACTTTCTATTTGGCTTGTAATGCTCATGTTATCAGAAAGAATGCGACACATGTGTTTGGCGTAACCGCCGGCGCTGTTGAATATATGGCAGGTGAGGGTAATGGTATTGTTATGAAAAACCCTACTATCGCACTCGATAGATTTAATCCGGAACTGTACCCGAATAAAAACACTGATGGTACTATCAGGATGATAATGGTTGGTAGCTTCAGCGAGAGAAAAAATCAGAAGTTTTCTATTGAAATTCTGAGAGAATTGTGCAAAACCCGTCCTGATTCAACATTGACTCTTATTGGTTACCCTAGAAGTCCTAAGGAACCATATCTTGAACAAATGAAGCAAATGATAAAAGACTACGATTTAGAGAACAACGTACAGTTTTTACCACAGGATGCGGACATACCGCTTGCAATGTCAGAGTCTACTTTCTTGATGATGCCGTCTGTACAGGAAGGTCTGCCTAACGTAGCATTAGAAGCTCAGGCTATGGGACTGCCTTGTTATGTTTCTTCTGATGTTTCTACAGAATGTGATTGTGGATTGTGTCATTTCTTGCCGCTTGAAAAAGGGGCTGCTTACTGGGCAGAAACTCTGATTGAACATGTAAATAAGCATGGCTTTGAGAAGAAATATCTTGATATGAGCGAATGGGATAATGAGAAAATATGTGAAGATTATTTAGAGTATTACAGAGGAAATAAGTAATTCTTTGGAGGTAGACGATGTTATTTTCGTTTATTGTACCGGTTTATAATACAAGTAAGTATTTAGGTCAGTGTATGGAATCTATATTGAGTCAGAAAGGCGCTGATTTTGAAATAGTTCTTATAGATGATGGGTCTACAGATAATAGCGGTGAGATGTGTGATTCTTATGCTAAGCAATATCCTGATAAAGTAAGGGTTATTCATAAAGATAACGAAGGCTTGCTTCTTACACGTCGTAGAGGCTTTAAGGAAGCTAAAGGTGACTGGTTTATCTGTGTAGACTCGGATGACTATGTGAATAGTGACTTGTTGGAAAGTGTAGTGCTTATGATAAACAAGTATTCTCCTGATATGGTTATGTACAATTTCCAGTACTTTTTTGAAGATGGTACATTTGCTCCATCAAGATTAAAGATAGCTAACGAGACATTATATATAGGAGAAGATAAGCAGAAAATTTACGCACATCGCTTGCTTACAGACGATGTGAACAGTTTGTGCTGTAAGGCATTAAAGCGAGAGATTGTTGATATTGACACTGATTATGCTGACTGTGAAATTCGTAACATGTGTGAAGATGCAGTTCAGGTACTACCGGTGTTTACAAATGCGCAAAGGATAGTTTATCTGAGCGAACCTTTATATTGTTATAGAAAAAGCCAAGGTGCTATAACTTCGAGCAGAACATATAGTAGCTGGATGGCTACTAAGATAACATTTAGTATTACGGAAAAGTATCTGGATATTTGGGGCGTTTCTGATGAGCTCAGACAGAAGTTTTACACACATAACACAGAGGTGCTATCGAACTTCCTAAGATGGTTATTTGCTCAAAACTCAGATGATTTACCATTAGCAAAGGAAGAAATTATACATACGATTAGCAAATCCCCTGCTTATAGTCGTTGTATTCAAATGTATAATAAATCTTATGCAACAACATCTTATCTTAAGTTTAGCGTTCCATTAGTTATGAAGAAATTAAAAAAGGAAAACGTTAAGGGATTGAGAAGATTTTTTGCACTTGAAAAAAGGATACTGAAGATTAAGTAGATAGGGTATTATTAAATCGAAATACACTTAGTGAAATTGAGGTAAAGAAATGTCAGCATTTAACGGAGCAACCCTGATGATAACAGGGGGTACAGGCTCATTCG
>JAUMXP010000005.1:0-21446 GCA_030529125.1 Eubacteriales bacterium
CATTCACTATCAATTTAATATTTTATTTTGTCTAAACTTTGGGGTTCACTTCAAATTTCGGAAGCCTTTAATTTTTCTTTTATTCTTTGATTTCTACGTTCTTTGATGTGATAAATTTTACGCTACGCTCGACTGAGTCTTTGGAGTTTTTGAAATCTTTTCCTGCGTTGCGGTAGTCAAACATCGTTGTAAAATGTGTTACGTCGTCATACAGCGAGTCAAGGTAGTTCTTACACAGTGCGTTTGTTATTTCGCAGAATGCCTTCATGTCCTTTGACTTTATACCGCCCTTTTTAGCAGCACCGCGGTGGAGTAGTTCATAGTGATTCAGACAGAGATACTCCTGCTTTTTGAACAGTTCAACAAACTCGCTATCTGCTGAGAACTGAACATAAACAGTAGATAGCAGGTGGTCTATGTCGGCATCAATCCTGTCGCAGATATAGCAAGAGTTCTTGATGTTTGCGATACTCTCAAGCTGAGATTTGCTCGGCTTTGAACTTGTTTTTCCGGGAACCATATTCTGTCTGATGTAGTCAAGTCTTGTTTGCATCAACAGTGCGTTAGACAACTTCGGACCAGTCTTGATAGTCATCTCGTAGTGCTTGTGGCAAAAGCCCTTTTCGTTTGTGATGACTCTGATGTTCGGTGCCATCATCGCAGAGCCTGTTATATACTCGACATACTGCTTCTCTACCATTTCGTACATACGACAGATAGGACAGCCGTCGGTTTCTTTGAATATATCATTAATCGGAATGGTGCAGATGTTTTCTTTCATATAATCAACCCCATAATTTAGCTTGTACTGATTATAGCATAAAATTTATAGTTGTGGTATAATGTTTGCAGATTTATTTTTAAGGTATGGTTTTTATGGGGACAATAGTTTTTGAAAATGTATATCCGTTTGATTTAGATCAGACGCTCGACTGCGGACAGAGTTTCAGATGGAAGAAAAACCCTGATGGTAGCTACACAGGCGTTGTCTTTAATATGGTCGCTACAGCTATGTATGAGAATAACACGCTTACTCTTACTTGCGACAAGGACTGTGATGCTAAGCTGTGGGAAGAATATTTTGATTTATCGCTTGATTATAAAAAGATAAAAGAAGATTTACGCGAAATTCACCCTGTGCTCAATGAAGCGTCGAATTATGCAGGCGGTATAAGAATTATGAAGCAAGACCCATTCGAAGCGCTGATTACGTTCATTATCTCGCAGAATAATAATATCAGCAGAATCAAGGGGATAGTCGAGCGATTATGCGAAAATTTCGGTGAAAAAATCGCTGACACATACTACGCTTTTCCAACACCACAGCGTTTAGCATCGCTTACAGTAGACGACCTTATACCTATCAGGGCAGGATTTCGACACCGCTACATAATCGACGCTGCAAAGAAGGTCAGCAGTGGTGAGATAGATCTCAACAAATTATATACAGCAAAGTACGACGATGCTCAGAAAGAGCTGATGAAAATCACAGGAGTAGGGGTAAAAGTCGCTGATTGTGTGCTACTCTACGGCTTGCACAGACTTGAGTCTTTTCCGCTTGATGTATGGATGAAACGTGCTATTAAGGTACTGTTTGATAATATGGACCCTGCGGTTTTCGGCGACTATGGTGGTATCGCACAGCAGTATATCTTCCATTATTCACGTATGCACAAAGAGCTGTTTTAAGCGCCGAGGTGGCAAGCCTACAAAGTCGAAGACGAGTCTGCATTTTCACAGTTGACGTAGTCAACGAAGAAAATCAATGCGAGACTGTGGACTTTTGAGGATCAGCGCAGCACTACGAGGCGTGCCATCGCCGTACGCAGACCCATAAAAACAGCGCTGAGCTTCGAGCCTACAAAGTCGAGTGCGAGATGTCACACGATTTATTTTCCGTATAATTTTGTCTTTGTTGCCCACACTAATGACGAGGTGAGATTATGGACGACAAAGAATTGCTCAATATGATATCCAAAAACGCTGAGATGGGAGTCATCGGCATTGATGCTGTGAAGGACTACGCCTATTCTGAGAAGTTCAAGAAAGAGCTGATGAATCAGCGTGAGGAGTACAACAAAATCTATCATAGCGCCCACAATATGCTCGTAGAATCAGGCAGTGAGGTCGAGCATCCTAACGCTATGGCTAAGATGTCAACCGAGATGATGAGCCGAATGAAGACAATGAAAGACCATTCCGACTCAAAAATCGCCGAGATGATGCTCCAGGGCAGTGCGATGGGAGTTGCTAAAGTCATCAGAAACTTAAACGAATATGATGCAAGTAACAGCGAGATAACCAATTTAGGTGAGAAACTGCGAAAAACAGAGGAACTCAACATCGAAAATATGAAGCGCTATCTATAAAAAAAGCCTGACAAGAAAACTGTCAGGCTTAATTTTATACTATTTTTGCACAGAGCTTAACTGTGTAATCATATACTTCGTATTTCTCGTATTCTTCCTCAGTATTCTCGTCTACTACTGCACTTTCACCTGTATAGAAGTATTCTTCTTTTGTGCCTGTTATCTCGCAGTCTACATAAACCTCAAGTGTTTTTGTGAGCTGTTCTCCGTTTTCAAACGTACAGGTGACATAGATTTTTGTGTCCTTGTACATTTCATTGAGGAAATCCTCTATTGTCGCTTCGAAGTACTCCTCGTCTTCGAGCTCTTTTTGAGGGTCTGGCTGGAATGCTGACAGGCTCAACAGGTTTTGTATAAGCTCTTTGTGAGTTTTTTCATCATAAGGACGTAGCACGCTCATCGCTACCCAGTCACCCTCGTAGTATTCGCCGATAGGCACGATCTGGTTGTTGTAGTCTAGATTGATGCTTTTATAATATTTGAAGCTGTCCTGCATACCTGCTGTTTTTTCTTTGACTTCGTCTTTAGGGTCTAGCAGTTTGAATGTTACACCTTCACCTACCTCGAAAACACCGTCGCTCAGTTCAAAATGCACCTGCTCTATATTTTCGCCTTCAACGTTGAGCGAGAAGAACACATTGGTTGCAATTTTAGGATTATCTGTTGTTTTTTCACCTGTTTCAAGTAACGGCACAACTTCGGAAAAATCCAATCCAAAAAACGCTGCCTGTGCAGCAGTCATATCTGAAATCGGGGTGAAGTCAGTATCGCTAAGTGCTGTCTGTGCATTTGCGGTTATTGTAAAATTGTTGTTATTGCCAAACGGTATAACGAAAACCGAAATTAAAATCAGTACGCAAAGGCACGCTGCCATTACAGGAACAAGTCTTAGCACGGGTTTTCTTTTTTCAGTTTTTGAAGTGAGTAACTCTAGTGTGCTTTGTTTGAAGTTTTCTGATGCTGATATTTTGCTCAGCATTTCTTTGTATTCATTCATAGTAGTCCTCCTCCAGTAATTTTTTCAGCTTTTCTCTTCCTCTTTTTAAAAGCGATGTTACGTTTCCTGTTGTGGTACGTAGAATCTTTGCGATTTCACTAGCCTTGTATCCCTCGTAGTAGTGTAGATACAGCGCATCGCGGTATTTACTATCCAGAGTGAGTATCACGCTGAGTATATTTCGCTCGTTAGCAGAGAATACAGGCTCGTTGGGATTTTTGTAGATTTCATCGAGATATACCACATCGAGTTTTTTGCTTTTTCGGTGAAGAGATTTACATTTGTTGATAGTTGTGCGGATTATGTATGATTTTTCGTGTTCTTTTGAAAAACCTTTCATATCCTTTTTCATAATGCTCAGAAAAACCTCCTGTGCGATGTCTTCTGCATCGTGCATATTACCTGTGTGTTGGTAAGCGATGCGAAGAATCATATCGGAGTAGTTTTCTATAAGTTGTTTTATGTTGCAGACGTCTTGCATTTTTCTTCCTCCTTTCACCATTAATACGCAAAAAACAATGAAATTGTTGCAAAACTATGATATTTATTTTGTTGTTTCAGATTTTATATACTATTATTATAACATATTTGTAATATGACATCGTCAAAAAGTGATTGAAAAAAATAAACAGATGTGCTATAGTCTTAATACTGATTTTTTAAGGCAGGCAGATACAATGGATAAAAAAGAAAGAAAAATCAAGAAAAGCTCGCTGCTCTTTGCATTCATAGTAGCACTTGTGTTGCTAATAATTGCGATTGTAGCAACTGTGCTATTTGACCACTATGTGTTAAAAGACGATTCGTTTGATACATTAGGACTGATTATCGGTCACTCTATCGGCTTTATTGTAGTATTCTTTATTGCTTACAAATATGATTCTAAAGAAGTTAGCTTCGAAAAAAGCGATAGCAAGGAACAAAACCATAATATTTATTAAAAAGTAAAAGCTCAGGTTTTCACCTGAGCTTTCGTTTTGCTATGATTATTTAATTTTTCTTGATTCAATGTAGTAGCGCTTGTCGTGAGCGTGACCCATTGAGAAAGTCTTTCTTGGCAGAGAGCCGTCAGACATAACAGCAGGGAAAAGGTCGCTTTTGCCCATACCTTTGAAAATAAAGCCTAATGTGTTTTCCTGTTTACAAAGGTCGTAAACTACCTGCTCACCGTGGATATAGTCGATCTTCACCTGATTATTTTCTTTTATATATTCATCGATGAATACCTGCAGTGTGGCAACCGGAAGCTCTAAAGTAGCCTTTACTTTTACCTTTGATGTAGCTTCAGCTGTGACGCACTCGTATTCATGAGTAGCATCAGTGTCTGATGCTTCGTGAGCTAATATGAACTTAGACATGAAGTCGTTAGCATCTACATTGAACAGTACTCTGTAGATAGGCTCAAACTCAATAGATTCGTCGTGGATGTTAACAATCTCTACCAGAGCGTAGCGGTTAAGTTCAGTAGGGTTCTGGCGATAGCACTCCTTAGCTGTAGCAAGTGAGTGGTTACCGTCGCCTACTGCGAAGAGCATATCATCATCGTTTTTGATTAAGCTCTCTAAAGCATTTTGCACAGTAGTCTGAGTGTCCTTGTCAATAAAGTAGCCCTCGATATGGCCACCACCCTGCATGAGTTCAAAGTTGTATGCAGTATCAAACTGAGCTTTCTTGTCGCTTAGTGGCTCGATAACCTTTCTGTCTGCGTCGTCAATAAGCAGCATTACGTGTGGCATCTCGAGTAACGCATCCTTACGGATAGCAACACGTGGTGGGATACGCTCGAGCACTGTCTGCTCTGTTGCTCTGATTTTAGCTTTTGAACCCTTTGTGTAGTCATAGTCCTCAAGGTCGATAACACCAACAATACCTTTTCTAACTGTGTTGTTTGATTCGCGCTCTACATAGATCATTGCGTCTGAAAATTCGTTGAACACAGAGCCGTTTATATATTTCTCCATATTGCTGTTGATAGAGTCGATTTCAGCGCTGTTGTCATCGCTTAGATAAATCTCAGGCAAGATGATGTTAAGAGCTGACGGAGCATCTTTGACGATTTCTTTGACCTCTTCCCAGTACTTTAGCTCTGATGTATATTGGTCACATGCTACCACAGACCATTTCTCAAAGTCTGATTTTGGCAGCATAATTTTTGCCGGATTAAAATGATATTTCATAATTTTAGCCTCCAATCTTTGTTATTAAGAATAGCACAAAGCGAGGCTGTGTGCAAGTTATGAGCAAGTTTTTTGTTAGCTATTGAAAAAATTGACACAAAGTAGTAATATTGTGTAGGTGATTTTATGAAGAAGTTAATTATGACAGACCTCGACTGTACCTTGTTGCCGATGGATCAGGATCTGTATATCAAGATGTATGTCAACGAAGTCGCAAAGCTGTTTTGTGAGCTTGGCTTTGACGGAAAAGCTATAGCTAAAGCTACAATGCAAGCAAGCTTTATGATGGCTACTAACGACGGAACTAAAACAAACGAAGTAGCGTTTAATCAGGCTTTTTCCAAAATAATCGGCGAAAAAGCAAGTGAACTGCTCGATATTTTCCCACAGGTTTACGCTGACAGATACGAGGTCATCAGAGAAAGTACGACCCCTAACCCTTATATAAAGGAGATAGTGGGACTTATGAAAGAAAAGGCTGAGCATGTAGTCATAGCTACCCAGCCTATGTTCCCGATTGAAGCAGTAGAAAGACGCCTGTCATGGATAGGACTGAGTGCTGATATGTTTGATTTTGTTACTACATTTGACAAGTGTAGCTACTGCAAACCTAATCCGATGTTTTATAAGGAGATTATGGATCGCTATGGCGCAAGCGCAGAAGATACAGTGATGTTCGGCAACGACGTCAACGAGGATATTCTCCCATGTACGGAGATAAACGTGGAGAGCTTTTTGGTGCTTGATGGTCTGATCAACGCCCAAAACCACGATATTTCAAATCTAAACAAAGGCAACTACAAGGATATGATAGAATATCTTAGGTCACTTTGATAATAAAGCATAAAAAACGCACCGTGCAAAAAACGGTGCGTTTTTCTATTATTTAAACCTTGTTTTATCTATATGGCTGCTATTGTCGCTGTAGTTTTCGATGTGGTCCAGAATTTCACATACATTGTCGCTTACAAAGTACAAGTCAAGATTACCCTGCTTTAAGAAATTGAGTTTAACGCCATCTTCTAAGAATTTGAGCAGGTTATCGTAGTAGCCGTTTGTATTCAGTATTGCTATAGGCTTATTGTGGCGATCAAGGGACTTGAGGGTGAGTATCTCCAGAAATTCCTCAAACGTACCGATACCACCAGGAGTAACGATGAAAGCATCGCTTTCTTCTTCCATCATTTTCTTGCGTTCACGCATAGTATCTGTATAGTGAAACTCGTCGCAGTTTTCGTACAGTATGCCGTCAACGTTGAAAAAACTCGGTGCAATACCTATGATGTAGCCGTTTTCTTCTTTTATACCGCGAGCAGCAGCACCCATTAAACCGCTTGCACCTCCACCAAAGACAAGGGTATGGTTGCGTTTTCCCATTTCTCTGCCAAGCATTTCTCCTGCATAAAGAAATGAGCGGTCAATCTCGTTAGATGCAGCACCGTAGACACAAATTTTCATACGTTAACCTCCGTTATCAGATGCACATTTCAAAGATCTTTTCGATGTCTTTAGCATCAAGGTCTACAAAGCCGTGGATAGTACCACCCTCGCACGCTTTCTGAGCCATCAGCTTAAAGTCTTCGCGCTTGATGCCGACTTTTGTGAATGTGTCATCGAGCGATAATGTGTTAAAGAAAAAGTCGGCAAGCTTATCGATAGCGAGATTAGCTATCTCCATCTTAGGTAGGCTCTTATCAATATCAAAAACATTAACACCGAACTGAACGTATTTGTCTACATTTTTCTCGTTTAGGCAGTATCTGAGGAAACGTGGTGTAAGAATAGCAAGACCAAGACCGTGAGTGATGTCATAGATAGCTGACAACTCGTGCTCGAGCGGATGACAGCTCCACTCATGTTGTTTGCCTGCTTTTACAAAGCCGTTGATAGCCCATGATGATGCCCACATGAGGTTAGCGCGTGCTTCGTAATCTGAAGGGTTATCTAGTGCAACCGGTGTATACTTTATGACGGTCTTCATTAATCCTTCCATGAAGCAGTCGAGCATATACATATCCTGAGTTGGTGCGAAATAAACCTCTAGAATATGACTCATTATATCCGCACTGCCACATGCTGTCTGATACTTACTTACAGAATAGGTCAGAGTAGGGTCCAGAAAAGATGCTTTTGGTAACAGTGGGCGAGCTAGTCTGCCGATTTTGTCCTTTGTCTCTAAGTTGGAGATTACACCGCCGCAGTTCATCTCAGAGCCTGTAGCTGACAAGGTGAGTACTGTGAGTACAGGCAAAGCAGAGTCTACATCTGCCCATTTTGAGAAGAAGTCCCACGCATCGTGGTCTACTTTAGCGGCTGCAGCGATCCATTTAGTACAGTCGAGCGTGGAGCCACCGCCGACAGCAAGCAATACGTCGATGTTCTCTTTTTTGCATATCTTTGCACCCTCGCGCACTGAGTCTATACGTGGGTTAGGTTCTATACCGCCCAGTTCAAACACTTCGCACTGAGCTTTTTTAAGCTGAGCGATAACCGTGTCGTACAGACCTGACTTTTTGATAGAACCGCCGCCATAGCACAGCAGTACACGCTTGCCGTAGTTTTTGATTTCTGTATTCAGGTTATCTACTGCGTTTTCGCCGAAATATATTTTTGTTGGCACATCGTAAATAAAGTTGTTCATAATAACCTCCGTTTATGCGTTTTCAAACTGGCTGTTGTACAGCTCTGCGTAGAAACCACCCTGACTTAGCAGTTGCTCGTGAGTGCCGACAGCGTTTATGTCACCGTCTTTGAGCACGATTATTACATCAGAGTTTTTGATAGTGGATAGTCTGTGCGCGATAACAAACGAGGTTCGACCCTTAGTCAGTTCGTCCATCGCTGCCTGAATAATACGCTCTGTGCGAGTATCTACAGAGCTTGTAGCTTCGTCTAATATAAGCAGAGGAGCGTTTTCAATCATAGCTCGAGCTATAGTTAGCTGTTGTTTCTGTCCTGATGACAGGGTCGTTTTGTCATCGAGCACAGTATCGTAGCCATGTTCGAGTGTGTGGATGAAGTGGTGGATGCCTACTGCTTTGCACGCAGAAATCAACTGCTCATCGCTTACGTTTTCTTTTGAGTATACAAGGTTTTCTCTGACAGTGCCTTCAAATAGCCATGTATCCTGAAGCACCATACAGAACAAGTCGTGTACGTTTTCTCTTTTGAGGTCTTTGATGTTGATGCCGTCGATCAGTATTTCGCCTGAGTTAATCTCGTAGAATCGCATCAATAGGTTAACTATAGTTGTTTTGCCTGCGCCTGTCGGGCCGACGATAGCAACCTTGTCGCCTGCGTTTACTTTCAGGCTGAAGTCTTTGATGATAGTTTTGTCTTTTGTGTAGCCGAATTTAACGTTTTTGAACTCAACATTACCGCAAACATCAGTTAAAACGGTTGTTTTATGTGCTTCGTTTTCAAGCTCTGTAGCGTCGAGATATTCAAACACACGTTCACCGGCAGCAGCTGTTGACTGCATGCTTGTGAAAGCCTGAGCTATCTGTGACAACGGGTTAGTGAAAAGTCTGACATACATCATAAACGCAACGATAACACCGATAGTTATCTGATTGTCAAAGAGCAGTAACGCTCCGACGATACATACACATACAAAGCCTAAGTTACCGACGAAGTTCATCAGCGGTTGCATCAGTCCTGACAGAGCTGATGACTTGAACGCGCTGTCGCGCAGGTGGCGGTTTATACGCTCAAAATCCTCTTTCGCTGATTTTTCTGCGTTGAACGCTTTCACTACAATATGACCTGAGTAGATTTCTTCTACATGGCCATTGATAGCGCCCAGGTGTCTTTGCTGACGAGCAAAATGCTTTTGTGAGTGCTTCATTATCACTGACATAAGTATAAAGCCTATGATAGTAGTGATGATTGCTGTGAACGCTAAGATGTAGTTAGTGATAAACATCATTATGAGCGAACCAATAAACATAGTCACCGATGATACAAGCATAGCAATACTCTGGTTGAGTGACATCGCTATGGTATCTATATCGTTTGTGATACGGGACAATACGTCGCCATAGCTTACTTTGTCAAAATACGAAAATGGCAAACGATTTGTCTTCTCTGTAATGTCAGTTCGCAGTTTCTTTGACAGTTTCTGTGTGACGGTCGCCATGATATACTGCTGTGAAAAGCTCAGTATCCAGCTCAACACGTAGAGCGAGAGCATGATAATACAAGTTTCTGTGACCGCGTTAATATCTATAGTATCTGTTTTGTTTGTGAGAAAGGCTTTAGCTATGCCTTGTTGTATCAGGTTTGTTATGTCTTTGATAATATCAGGACCGATGATTGATATCACAGTCGCTGCAACAGCACACAGCAGTGCTATAATTACAAGTGATACGTAGCGGTTACTGTAGTTGATGAGCTTTTTCCATGTCTTTTTGAAGTTCTTTGGCTTTTCACCGTGGAATTTCGAGTTGCCATGTCCGACAGGAGGTTTTTTCGAATTTGCGCCGATTACGGCCTTTTTCTTTTCAATCATATCGACATCTCCTCTCGTGACAACTGTGACAGAGCAATCTCTTTGTAAACCTGACAGGAGTTTAGCAGTTCTTTGTGTTTGCCCATGCCTGCTATCTCACCGTCGCTGAGTACAATTATGAGGTCGGCATCTTTGATAGTGCCTATACGCTGTGCAACGATGATGTTGGTAGTGCCCTCGGTTTCTTCTTTCAAAGCAGAGCGTAGTACTCTGTCTGTCTTGTAGTCAAGTGCAGAGAAAGAGTCGTCAAAAATGAGTATCTCTGGATTTTTGCATATAGCTCGTGCGATACACAATCGTTGGCGCTGACCGCCTGATACATTAGTACCGCCTTGAGTGATATCGGAGTCATATTCTTGTGGCATTTTTTCGACAAAGTCTTCTGCCTGTGCGATTCTTACCGCACGTTTAACGTCATCTTCTGTGTACTCATCTCTTAGATTTGTACCGAAAGCCACGTTTGAGTTGACTGTACCTGAGAAGAGTACAGCTTTCTGTGGTACATAGCCCAGCTTGCTGTGGAGTATATCGAGTTTGTAGTCTTTGACATTTACTGAGTCGACCAAAACCTCGCCTTCAGTGCAGTCGTAAAAACGTGGTATAAGGTTGATAAGTGTAGTCTTGCCGCAACCTGTGGAGCCGATAATCGCGACAGTTTCGCCTTTTTTGGCTTTGAAACTGATGTTTTTGAGTACGTAGTCTGCAGCATCAGGGTATCTGAAGCTTACGTTTCTGAACTCAATCTCGCCTGTGACTTCGGTTTCTCCGCTGAAATCGCCGTCGAAGATATTGGTCTTATAGTCTATTACTTCGTTTATACGTTTAGAAGCAACTACCGCACGAGGAGCCATGATGAATATCATATTGAGCACCATGAACGAGATGATAACGTGCATTGCGTACTGGGAGAATACTATCATATCTGAAAAGACAGCAAGCTTACCTTCAGCACCTTCAGTTGAGTTTATGATATATGCGCCTAAAAGGTAGATTACAATCGCCAGTCCGTTCATGACAAACATGAGACTTGGACCCATAATAGACAGTATGCGCTGAGCGCTTAAGTTATTTTTAGTTATGTCTGTGTTAGCTTTTTCAAATTTATTTTTCTGATAATCCTCGGCGTTGTATGCGCGGATAACTCTGAGACCTGTTAGGTTTTCACGCGTGATGCGGTTGATGTTGTCAGTCAAGGTCTGGATACGCTTGAATTTAGGTAGTGCAAAAACATAGCAAATCATTAATACCAGGAACACAACACCTACAGCAATAGCTGTTGTGAGTGTCCACTGCCACTCTTTGCCGGATATTTTGATGATAGCGTAGGTGCTCATTATCGGGGCTTTGATAAGAGCAAGGGTACCGAAGCTTATGATATTCTGCACCTGTGTGATATCGTTTGTAGAGCGGGTGATGAGAGATGGGGTAGAGAAGTGGTTCATCTGCTCTAAAGAGAACGACTCCACTTTGTCGTACAGCTTTGCACGCACTAAGAAAGAGTAGTCAGCCGCAATTTTTGCACAGATAACGTGGATGATAATTGCTAGCACAAGGGTCAGCAGAGCGCATAAAAGCATCTTAGAGCCTGTTAAGAGTATTTCGCCCATAGAACTGCCTTCAACTTGTACAAGGGTAGTTATTTCTGTGATATAGTCAGGAATCTTGAGCTCAAGAAACACCTGCACGAAAACGCACACTGCGTTGAGCGCAATGAACAGCCAGCTACGCAGAGTAAAATGTCTTACTATACTTTTCATGCATTTTCCTCCTTTTTCAGATTGTCTTTGATTTTATTAATAGTTGATATAAATTTTTCCAGCTCATCAGCGCATATATTTGCTGTGAGCTTCTGCTCGAGCTTTTCTCGGTCTGTTTTTATTTTATCAACAATCATATGGGCCTTGCTTGTCAGCACGATTTTTTTGAGTCGGTGATCTGTAGACACATTGACGCGGTTGATATATCCCTTTTGTTCAAGTAGGGTCAGTCCTTTTGACATAGATGAGCGTCTCACCTGAAACTCTCGTTCTAAATCACGCTGAAAAACATCTTCGTCACTGTGGTCGTACAGATAGTTGATGATACATGAGCTCGAGCGCGATAACGAGGAATCCAGTGGCGCAGTGGTTGCCTGTTGCGCTTCGTTTTTGACGATTTCGCGGTGGATAAGGTTAGTTAATTCCGCCAGATGCCTGCAGATATCTTTATTATTCATAGTCACACCTCTTTGTTAGATATGAAACTGTTTGACGTCTAACATTATATAAGATATTACCTTTGATGTCAATGAAAAGTGACAGTACAGCTTTTATTTGTCATGATTTACTATATATATTTTTTTAATGTATCATCAGGTAAATAAAAGAATTTGTCGTAAAATGTTGAACGAACAACCTCTTGGTGCTATACTACAAATATAAAAATGAGGTGGTTTAGATGCTCTATATTTTGTATAATCCAAAGGCAAATTGTGGTAAGGACACAGACAGCGTACTAGAAAACGTGAAAGAGTATTACTCAGGCAGAGAGCTCACACTATTAGACATCACCGAGATAGATGATATAAAAGCGTACTTCGGTGCACTCAAAGACACAGATGAAGTAGTTTTAGTCGGTGGCGATGGTACTCTTAACGTACTGTGCAACAAGCTACGTGGCTTTGAGCTTAAGAATAACCTCTATCTTTTTAAAGCCGGTACAGGTAACGACTTTTTGCGTGATATTGATAACGGACAAGACGATAATGCAAAAGCAATACTTATCAATGAATATATCGAGAACCTTCCTGTTGTCACAATCAACAACAAGGAGTATCTCTTTATCAATAATGTAGGCTATGGCATAGATGGTCAGGTATGCACTGTTGCAGATGAAATGAAAGCACAGGGCAAGACAGATATAAACTACACCACCTTGTCTATCAAGCTTTTACTTACAAAGTATAAAAGTTGTGGTGCTACAGTCACAGCAGGCAACAAACGTAGGAAGTTCAAGAAAGTCTGGCTAGCTCCTGTTATGAACGGTCTGTACTACGGTGGTGGTTTGATGCCGTGCCCTCAGCAGGACAGAAATAGCACAGAGATTTCGTGTTGCGCTATGCATAACTGCTGTTCACTTAAAGCACTGATGATTTTTCCAAGCATTTTCAAAGGCAAGCACATTAACAAGAAGAAAAATATTACTGTTATGTCTGCTGATGAAATTACAGTTGAGTTTGACTCACCACGTGACGTTCAGATCGACGGCGAGGTTATCCGCGATGTTACGGTGATTAAAGCCAAGAAGTATAAAACAGCTACTCAGCGTGACGAGAAGCTCAAAAAAGCAACAGTATAATTAGATTTATTAGCAGTATAGAGGGGAGTTATCCTCTCTATACTTTTTTATTATTTAAATATTATTGTAAATTTACATCATCTAAATGCGAAAAATTCAGCAAAAAGCCGAAAAGACGATATTTTATTGACATTAGTCTCTAGTTGGTGTAAAATTCATATTACACTTTTTATAAGGAGGGGTCCCCTTTTTATGGATTTATATCTTGTAATTGCGACCTTCGTGGGTGCGCTTTTAGCTATCGTTTTTGCGATTATTATGGCTAAAAGAGTACTTAGATTTGACGAAGGTACAGAAAAAATGAAGAGTATCTCTGCATCTATCCGTAAGGGTGCTAATGCGTATCTGAAGAGACAGTACACTATCGTATCTATCTTCTTTGTTGGTATGTTTGCTATCCTTTCTGTTATGGCGCTGTTTGACATGCTCACACCTTATGTACCGTTTGCGTTCATCACAGGTGGTTTCTTCTCAGGTCTGTCAGGCTTTATCGGCATGAAGATTGCGACAGCTGCCAATGCCAGAACAGCTAACGCTTGTAGAGTAGGTCTTAACAAGGGTTTAAGAGTTGCGTTCTCTGCAGGTTCTGTAATGGGCTTTACAGTAGTAGGTTTAGGCCTTTTAGATATTTCTATCTGGTTCTTCCTGCTCAGATTTGTATTTGATATCGATGACCCATCGCTTATCACAAGTACTATGCTGACATTCGGTATGGGTGCTTCATCTATGGCGTTGTTTGCTCGTGTAGGTGGCGGTATCTTCACAAAAGCTGCTGACGTTGGTGCTGACCTTGTTGGTAAGGTTGAGGCTGGTATCCCTGAAGACGACCCACGTAACCCTGCATGTATCGCTGATAACGTAGGCGATAACGTAGGTGACGTTGCAGGTATGGGTGCTGACCTTTACGAGTCATACGTTGGCTCAGTTATCTCAGCTTCTGCACTCGGTGTTGCTGCTTTTGCACAAGTCGAGGGCAAGGGTATGGCATTTGGTTTCAAGGCTATGGCTATACCAATGCTTATTGCTGCTGTTGGTATTATTTGTTCAATTCTTGGTACTTTCTTTGTACGTACAAAAGAAAATGCTACACAGAAAATGTTACTCAAGTCACTTTCACGTGGTACAAACCTCGCTGCTATCATCATAGCAGGCGCTGCTTTCCCTATTATCTATTTCATCTTAGGTGATGGCAGTATGAGCAACATTGGTTACTATTTCGCTATTTTAGCAGGCTTAGTTGCAGGTGTGCTCATAGGTCTATCTACCGAATATTTCACATCCGATTCGTACAAGCCTACTAAGAACCTCGCTTCTAAGTCAGAGACTGGTTCTGCTACAATTATTATCGGCGGTTTAGGTTTAGGTATGCTCTCAACCGTACTCCCTATCGTAATTGTTGGCGCTTGTATTCTTGTTGCATACTACATATCAACGGGCTCACTTACAGAATCAAGTGGTCCTTCAGGCGGTCTTTACGGTATCGCTCTTGCTGCTGTTGGTATGCTCTCTACATTAGGTATTACACTCGCAACCGACGCTTACGGCCCTGTAGCTGATAACGCAGGCGGT
Source organism: Eubacteriales bacterium (assembly GCA_030529125.1). Lineage (GTDB taxonomy): Bacteria > Bacillota > Clostridia > Oscillospirales > Acutalibacteraceae > Ruminococcoides. Next base: position 14,959 of record JAUMXP010000005.1, read on the forward strand.
ATCGCTGAGATGTCAGGTCTTGAGCCTGAAGTAAGACAGAGAACTGACGCACTCGATGCTCTTGGTAACACAACTGCTGCTACAGGTAAGGGCTTCGCTATCGGTTCTGCAGCGCTCACAGCGCTCGCACTCATCGCTTCATATATCGATAAGACAGGCTTTAAATATGAAGCGTTCGATATCATGGATCCATGCGTACTTGTAGGTATCTTTGTAGGTGCTTGCTTACCGTTTGTATTTGCAGCGCTCACTATGAACGCTGTAGGTAGAGCAGCTCAGTCAGTTGTTATCGAAGTTAGACGCCAGTTCAAGAAGATAGTTGGTCTTTTAGACGGAAAGGCTGAGGCTGACTACGCTCGTTGCGTAGACCTATGTACAAAGGCGAGCTTGAAGGAAATGATCCTTCCAACTGTTGTTGCTGTTGTAACACCTGTTTTAGTTGGTCTTATCTTAGGTGTAGACGGTGTTGTAGGTATGCTCGGTGGCGCTACTGTTACAGGCTTCTTGCTTGCTATCTTCATGTCAAACTCAGGTGGCGCATGGGATAACGCTAAGAAGTACATCGAAAGTGGCGTACACGGTGGTAAGGGTAGTGATCAGCACAAGGCTGCTGTTGTTGGTGACACAGTCGGCGATCCATTCAAGGATACATCAGGTCCTGCTATCAACATCCTCATCAAGCTGCTCTCTATGGTATCTATCGTATTTGCAGGTCTTGTTATGGCATCACCAATCGCAAACTACTTCTTCGGTTAATATTAGTTTAATTGAATATAAACAGCGTGTGGTTTTTTCTACACGCTGTTTTTTATTTTTGTTTGCAAGTTGAAGGCAAAGGGAGTATAATTAAAGTTATAAAATACACGCGGAGGTATTATTATGAAGAAACTCATAGCTTTAGTTTTAGCAGCTGATGCTGACTCAGACGGCGAAATTACTGTGCTTGACGCTTCATTAATTCAGCTTTACTTAGTAGGCAAGAAGGAGCTTGGTTGATTAACTTAATAGCGTATTTTAGAGCCATGGTGGTTAAAACTGCCGTGGCTTTTCTGATATATTAAAGAATTTGGTACCTCGGCGCTTAATATCACGCCTCGTAGTGCTGCGCTGATCCTCAAAAGTCCACGTACTCGATTAACCACTATGCGGACACTTCGTGCCCTTATAGCAGTCCCATCTCGCACTCGACTTTCTGAGGGCTTCGCACCTCGGCGCTTAAATTTCGAACAGGTGTTCGAATATTTCGCATAGAGAATTAACAATTACAGTCTGAAATCTTTTTTACGGAAAGAGAATTAACTATTACAGAATGCAAGTTTTTATTGTTCTATACGGAATTAACGATTGCTAAACTGTAAGTCAGATATATAAAGGTGTAACTGGAGTTTTAGCGCTCTGTCTGCTAAAATATAATTGTAAGATAAATAATACTTTTTACTTTTTATATATACTTTATATACTTTGGGATGAAATTTTAACAAGGAGATGATATTGTGCGTATTAAGGTATTAGGCGAGAAGGTCTCAGACAGAGATGCAAGAATGTATGTAAACGAACTTGTGAAAGCACACCCTGAAAAAAGGATATCTGCGGTGGATATCATCGTTGAGGGAGATTTTATCAAAATCAAGTGCAAGTATGAAAAATTGGATTGCATTGCTTGAAATGAAAATGAATAACCGCCAAAACACTCCTCCTGCTATTATGCAGGAGGATTTTTGGTTTTATAATATCCTGTTCTTGACTTCGAAAAATCGCGAGTATATAATTTATGCTTGTAGGTTATTTTAATAACAGCTTTTGGTTTTTTAGTATTGGAGGCTATTATGGATTTATTCTGGAATATAGTGTTGCTTTTGGTCGGTTTTGTTCTGCTTATCAAAGGCGCTGATTTCTTTGTAGACGGTAGCTCGTCTGTTGCAAAGCTACTGAAAGTTCCATCAATCGTTATTGGTCTGACGATAGTTGCACTAGGCACAAGCGCCCCTGAGGCAGCGGTCAGTATCACAGCTTCAGCTAGTGGTAGCAACGATATTGCTATCAGTAATGTAGTCGGCTCGAATATCTTTAACCTGCTTGTTGTAGTTGGTTCGTGCGCACTTATTAAACCTTTTGCTCCTGACAAAGCTATAATTAAGCGTGATTACCCTGTTAACATAATTGCTAACGTGCTGATGCTCGGTCTTATGATACTCGGCAAAGCACTTGGAATGTTAGATGGTATAGCACTGCTTGTGCTTATGGTATTGTACCTTGCATTCCTCGTTTTAGGTGCGGTGAAAAACCGCAAGGACTCAGAAGATAATATCAAAACTCTATCTCCAATACTGAGCATTATATTTATTATCGGCGGACTTGCAGCTATTATCTTCGGTGGTAATCTCGTTGTAAACAACGCAACAGATATTGCTAAGTTCTTTGGCTGGAGCGACACCTTCATCGGCTTGACTATTGTAGCTCTCGGCACATCATTGCCTGAGCTTGTCACTAGCTGTGTTGCAGCAAGAAAAGGCGACAGCGGTTTAGCTATGGGTAATGTTATTGGTTCAAATATCTTCAATATCATGTTTATACTTGGTATATCAAGTGCGATTTCACCAATCAAAGTTAACGATGAAGCTATAATTAACACTATAATTTTGCTTGCTGTTACTGTGTTTATTTTCCTATTCTGTTTAATCAGAAAGAGAATCGGTCGCGTAATGGCGCTTACAATGCTTTTGGCATACGCAGGATACACAACTTATCTCATCTGCACAGCTAAAGCTTAATCTATAATCTGAGCATAAAGAAAGCACCACAGGTTTTCCTGTGGTGCTCTTTTATTGTTGTGTAAACTAATTTTATTTATTTTTGTATGTACCGATGCCTAAGCCGTCATCAAATTTAGCAACGTATCTCTGGATATATGTTGCGTCAACAACAGAAATTTCACCGTCGCTGTATACGTCAGCTGCGGTTTCATCGATATCAGCAGCGAGTTTTGCAACAGCACGCTGTACGAGTGTAGCGTCCATTACTACAACAGCACCGTTGCCGTCTGCGTCACCAAGCATATACTGAGCGCCTGCACCTGTGCAGATGTTGTCTGCCTTGTCGAGTACGAAGTAGTCGTACTGAACGTTGTTGTCAGGTCTGTACTGCTCAGAGCCGTATGTATGTGTATCCTGTGACATGTTAGTATCGTAGTAGTTAGCTTTGTCAAACTTAACAACGATTGTATGAGCACCTGCTGTGAGGTCAAGTAGCAGGTGTGTGCTTGTCTGGAAGTCGTAGTTTACAACAGGGAATACAAGCGCGCCTACGTCTTTACCGTCAACAAATACGGAACGGATAGCAGCATTTGAGCAAGAAGTAGGGTCGTTAGAGCTGTAGTCGTTGTAGCATGCCCAGAACAGGTACTGACCAGCTTCTTCGATGTTAACATTGATTGTAAGAGCTCTGTCAACATTAGCAGCAAATGTATCTGTAACAACAGACTTACCTGATACAGTTGTTTTTGATAGGTTAGTGAGTGTGCAGCTTTCAGCTTCAATCTTGATTCTACCCGGGCTGACAACGATAGGTCTTGACATCTCGCTCCATACGCCATCACGGGAGATAACAACAACTGAGTATGCACCGTAAACAGTAGGATCAATTGTGTAAGAATTTGTATTTACATCGATGTACTCAGAGCCTGTCCATACCTTGTATGTGCAGCCAGACTGAGCACCCCATGTAAGGGTGTTGCCTGTAAGCTTAGCAACAGGCATCTTAGGGCTGATTACGTGGTTTTTCTCATCGTTGAGGTTTACAGTTTCGTCATTATATTCGTTAGCACTTTCTTTGACTACGATGTCGATTTTGTAGTCGCCTGTAGCGCCGAATGGGAGTGTGTAGGATGTGCCTACGTTATCGCCGTTAACTGTGATAGAAACGATTTCACTGCCCTTACCTGTGAGTGAAAGGTCGATTGTAGCATCGCAGTATGTGTAGTTATCAATATAGAACGGACCTTCCATCCACTCAGGAACGTATGGCTCGAATGTAATGCCATCAGTATCGTAAATCATACCGAAGAGTACTTTGTAGTAACCAGAAAGTGTAGCAGCGATAGACCACAGCTGGTGGTTAACGTGGATACCTTCACCTGTTGTGAAGTCTACAACCTCTTTGTTTACAAGAGATGTAGCAGCTGCTGTGATACATGAGTTCCAGATTTCTTCTGAGAGCTCATCGTAGCCGTGCTGTGCTCCTGCGAGCATGAGCTGTGCTTCCCAACCTGGCCATACACCACGGTTGTGGTAGATTCTGTCTTTGTGCTCGAGGTCACCCTGCTTGTTAGGGTAAACTACGTTTGCACCGTAAGTTACGAGTGGGTAGTTTTCTGCGATAGAATCGAGTTGTTCCTGTGAACCGATGTTAAACCATAAAGCGTAGCCGTTAGCGATACAGTCAATCTTGTATGCAAGTGGTGCGCCCATGTAGCTTGGATATTCCCAAGCAGCGTATGCGCCTAATTCATCGTGCCACAGTCTTTCTGTAACTGCTTTGTACAGAGCGTCATATTTTTCCTGTAAATATGCTTTGTCTGATTTACCTAAGATGTCAGCAGTCTCGATCATTCTCTGGAGTACGCCGAGGTAAATCATATTAACAGAAGCAGCCTTACCTTCTGCAATGTTAGCGAGAGATTCTTCAACCTCGTTGCCCATCCAGTCAGGATATGTCTGTGAACGCCAGTCAAGACCGCAGGTCTCACCCTTCATAAGGCCTGACTCAGCATCCCATACTGTGTTGTAGTCCTGCTTGATGTTATCAAGACAGATGTCGTAGAAATATTCAAGAACAGACTCATCGCCAGTTGAGAGGTAGATCTCCCATACAGAGAGGTATGTGATGATCTTGTCAGTTGATACAGGGTAAGAACCGCCTGTACCTGTGTCTTCTTCAAATACCTTGAAGCCGTTGAAGTGAACAACCTTTTCTTTAGCACAGTTGAGAGAAATCTCAGGATAAATAGCAGCTAAAGAGAATTCGCATGCCATAGCTGTATCACGAGTCCATACCTTTCTCCATGTTTCACCTGTGTAGAAAGCTGTACCGAATTCTGACTGGAACTTGTTGATAACTGTTTCTTCCATAGAGAGGTTGTATACAGCCTCAGCTAAAGGTGTATTAGGAGCACGGAAAACAGGCATATCAGAAGTTTTCTTTGTCTGTGTCCATGTTTTAGCTGTGCCTGATGTATTAGATGTGATAGAAGTAGCTGAGTTTGCTTTCGCTGTACCCTTAGTATCCTCGACTCTGTCAGGATAGAGAGTGTAGCCGTAGTTGTATACATAGTCAAGATCGATTACAAATTGTGAGCTTAAGTAGAAAGCAGGAACGTAGTTTGCAGCAGCGTAACCGTTCTGAGCTTCTGTGTTGATAGCAGCTAAATCAGTGTAAGCGCTTAAGATACGGTACTTACCTGTAGACATATCTATCATCCACTTGCCTTGGTTTGTGTTTCCATCAGGGGCAGCAAGAACATCTGTGCCTGAAATGTAGATGTAGTTACCTGTTTTTGCGTTCTGGATGTAGCAAACCTGTGGATCTTCTGTAGGGATAAAGTTCCATGTTGTGTTAGCTGTAGCAAAGTTAGCAGAATTGATGCTGATGTAAGCGAGCTTGCCGTCTTTCTCGCAAAGCACCTGATCAACGTGGTCGCTCCAAGCACTCTGGATAGAAACGTTCTGCTGGATTTTGTCGAATGTGTAGAAGTTCTTTGTGTCGCCTGAAATAACAGTTGCGTTGTATGCACCTGTTAAAGCGTTTACTTCAAAGAGAATCTGGCTTTCCTTAGAAAGTGTGATTTTTGCGTTGTCGCCTGCAGGTGTAGCCCATGTCCAGTCGGAAATAGCGAACTTGTATTCGTGAGTACCTGCAGGAAGAGTCTTAACTAAGCTGTAGCAGTTGTTGCCTTTGCTTTCGAGCTTGTTTTCTTCTTTTGCAGGCCACATCTCGCCGTCAAATGAACCGCGTAGGTAAATCGCCTGTGTAGGAGCAGTAACTGTCTCAGCCTTTACTGTATAAGCAGTAGGGTTCATTGTGAACTTAACTAAACCGCCTTCAGCTAGTGTGAGAGTTGCGTCTTGAGAAGGAACTGACCAGTTCCAACCGTCCCTTGCAACCTTGTATTTGTGAGTACCCGCCTGGAGAGTTACAGTGATAGAGAATGTGCCGTTGCCATTATCGGTGAGGGCATATTCACTGCGCTCTTCCCAGTTGTTGAAAGTTCCTCTTAGGTAGTATGTAGAAGCAGCAGATGCAGAGAAAGGAGCAACCATAACGGTAGCCATCATCAGCATAAGTACTAATACAAGTGATACTACTTTACAGAGCAATGATTTTGATTTTCTCATATAGTATACCTCCGTATATTAGTAGATTTATTATACAGAAATTCTCTACAATTTGCAATAGATTTTATGATTTTAGGGTAATATTTTTGATAAGTTACA
>JAUMXP010000005.1:21456-22653 GCA_030529125.1 Eubacteriales bacterium
TATTCACGTTGAGATAATTGTCCATATAGATTGTGTTTTTTGTAGTTAAAGTACACAATTTATAGCAATATGTTTTGTAATAAGTACCAAAAATAAACGCGGCTGTCAAAACTGACAACCGCTTGAAAGTTTATTTTGTTCAGAACATTATTCGTACTTTTTGTTTCTTGTGATAGCTTTGATGACAAACAATGTGCCGACTGTGAGTGCTGCACCGATAGGGAGCACTACGTACCATACAGGGAAGAAACCTGCGATGATGTAGCAGACAAAAGAAATAGCTGCAACAGTCAGTGCATACGGAATCTGAGTTGATACGTGGTTGATGTGGTTACACTGAGCACCTGCTGAGGACATAATAGTTGTATCAGAGATTGGTGAGCAGTGGTCGCCGCAAACAGCACCAGCCAGACAAGCTGACATAGAAACTACCATCAGTGGGTTGGTTGGGTCTGTAGCGAAGAGGTATGTAACGATAGGAATGAGAATACCGAATGTACCCCATGATGTACCTGTCGCAAAAGCGAGCACGCAAGCTACTAAGAAGATGATAGCAGGTAAGAAGTTCTGGAGCAGTGGAGCAGCGTTAGCCATCAGATCGCCAACGTAGTACTTAGCACCAAGCAGACCTGTCATCTCTTTGAGAGATGTAGCGAATGTGAGGATGAGGATAGCAGGAACCATAGCGATGAAGCCCTTTGGAATAGCGTCCATAGCTTCTTTGAAGTTTACTACTCTTCTGCAGATGAGGTAGCCGATAGCAATAACAAGTGCGATCATACCGCCCCATGGAAGACCTACAGTTGCGTCTGTATTAGCAAAAGCGTCAACAAATGTTTCGCCGTTTAAGATACCGCCGTTGTATACAAGTGCGAATACGCAAACTGCTATGAGAATGAGCACTGGGAGAATAAGGTCGATAACTCTACCCTTAGGGTTAGCATCAACTTCTTCTGTTTCCTGCTTCTCGCCACTGAACAGATCGCCGTATTCTCTAGCGCGATACTCGTGCAGAGCCATCTTGCCGTAGTCAAAGTTCATAGCAACGATAGCGATGATGAATACGAAAGTTAAGAGTGAATAGAAGTTAAACGGAATAGCTGTGATGAACAGGTCGATACCCTTTCCGTCTTCAGCGTATGATGATACAGCAGCAGCCCATGATGAGATAGGAGCTATCATACATACAGGAGCAGC
>JAUMXP010000247.1 GCA_030529125.1 Eubacteriales bacterium
TGGTGAAGAATCATACTTCTCAGTGTTCAAGAGCATCCTCTTTGATATAGGTAATCTTATCAAAAATATGTTCACAGCAGAGAAATTCCCGTTTGTTATCTGGATGTTCCTGCCACTTATGTTCACACCATTTATGCAGAAGAAAATTTCAACACTTGTACTGCTTCTGCCTATCATTCCAATCAACCTCATGCAGTCATGGCAGTATCAGTATGATATAAACTACCAGTACACATATGGTGTTGCGGCTCTTACTATTTTCCTTGCTATTTTAGGAATTAAGAACCTCAAAGGCAACACTAGACGCATCGCACTTCTTGTGTCCCTTATTGTTTGTCTGAGTGCATTTGCTAGCGTTATTTCTCCAAAGATTTCTAACAACAATTTCTACGATGAGGCATATGGTCAGAACACAGATGCTATTGACGAAATGCTAGAAGCAAATATAAGCAGAGAGGATTCTGTAACCGCAAATCACTACATTATGCCTCACCTGTATTATGTCAGAGAAATCTACACTGTTCCTGAATATTACAAAGAGATTGAACAAACCGACTTCTTTGTAATAGATACACGTGATAATGAAAATACTCAGAAGATGATGGCTGTTATGGGCGACGACTACGTTCTTGTTGACGGCAATTCATTCGTAAATATTTATAAGCACAGATAAGGTGATAATATGAAAAAACTTATTTTATTCACTTTAGTTTTGATGTTGTGTTTAGTCTTCACAGCATGCAAAGAAGATACAACACCAACAGAAAGTAATATGCACACTCTCCCACCGACGGAAGCTACTACTACCACACAGGAATACGAGTGGGCTGAAATCGACTGTGTAATCACTATGACAGACGAAAACGGTAACGTGGTACTACAGCTTGACGACTTCGTTACTTTCGCTTGTGTAGGCTCTACAGACACTGACTCATGCATCAAGCTTAAATTAACAGACGATGCTTCGTCACAGCTTAAATCTATGGGCAACGCGACATATACCGTTGATATAGACTCTACTACTCAAGAAACTGTTACTATCGACACAAAAACATTCACTGATGAAATAGAAATCGGACACGATTTATCATACGAGCAGGTATGCGAGCTCGCTACTACCATCAGGGGTCTGTTCAACTAAACCATTTTGAGGTTTCTATATGGCTAAAAATACACGCACAGTGAAAAAAGCGAAATACTATATGCGCAACGCGATAGCAAACTACTATCTGCTTGTGATGTTCACTTTTTTCGAAATGTTCCTGACAAATCAATATTACAATGCCCGAGGAGATAAGTTCGTTTTATACATAGTTCTGACCTCCGTACTTACGGTAGCCACACTCATCATCTCGATGGTGTACTGGCTTGACAAAGGTACCCATATTATTGAGAATAAAAAGATTTTCTCTTTTTCGGTAACAGATATTGCGTTTATCTCGTTTTTTGTCTGCTCAGTGATAACAACCGTTATCTCTGACTATAAGCTAGACTCACTCTTAGGTAGTGCAGGCAGAGACAAC
>JAUMXP010000100.1 GCA_030529125.1 Eubacteriales bacterium
TCTTTTCCTCCTATTTTAACTATATCGCCAAAGGAATTATAACCTTTTGCATTAAATTTAACTGCAGTTATAGTGCCAAAACCTAAATTATAAAACGAAACCAGTGCCTTAGATGGATTTACACCAACATCAATTTCACACTTAATATCTATAATATGTGCATTTATGTCCACATTAACATTTATAGTTTTCATTGACTATTACACCTACTTCGTATAACAAACTTTATCAACCACTAAATATAAGCACAGCAAACAGTATTTTTACTTATTGTAACATTTTATCTATCTGTTATCAAGTATTATTGTCTATATTTTACAAAAACCTATTCATCAACTCTTTCAGTTTCACTTCGCACTCTTGTTCTGTTTGTACGTAGATGTTAAATTTGTTGCGTTTGCCGTTGGGGGTGTTGTCTATTTCAAATTGTTATCCCCATTAAAATATTCAAATTCATTTTCCATAAGACCTGAATTCAGATTGAACGTACCTTTGAGGTTATATGAGTTGAGCAGCTGAACAAATCTTACATCCTGCAAAACGCCATCATCATATGTAACATTAAACGCTTTTGATTTTCCGTATGGATATAGTTTCTTAATCATAGTTTTATAAATAACACAGCTACTTAGCTATTCAGATATTCAATTATCGGGTCGATGTACTTAATGTCTGAAATATCATATGATGACATAATCATATTAATTTGATTTAGATCGTCCTGAGTCTTATTTTTCTTTGCTTTTAACGCAGTGACAAACATTTTCATCATCATTCTGTATTTTGCAGGCATAATTTCGTAGTTAAGACCACCAGGACAGTAGAACCATCTCACAACCTTCAACTCTTCTTCAGTAAAATTCTTAGGCAGAGCTTCTTCAATTTCAGGATTCTCTGCAGGGCTAGCACCCACACAGAAAACTGCAAGCTTCTTATCGCTCCACTTTGAGATATTTTTCTTGAACCATTTGAGCTTGCTGATAGAACCAGCCACAGCCCAACCACCAAACACAATGGCATCATAGCTGTCTAAATCTATCTTCTTAACATCGCTGAACTCAACACAGTCAGCGTTAGCTTTTTGTGCAATCCACTGTGCATATTTTTTTGTAAATCCTGTCTGTGAATTGTAAATTACTATAATTTTCATTTTTATTCTCCTCAATGCCATTTATCATTGCTCAGCGTTTTTGTATGAAATCAGTATGTGACTAGGTGCAAACAGTAGTGACGCTACAACAAGCAGAATTGACCCACTTATGATCCCACTGAACAAAAACATCACTGACGGAATAATGGATAGCGACAACGCTCTGAAAACATTATTCTTTCTAAAGCACACAATCCATATAGCACAATAGATTAGAATAAGCACTATATTAACAATAAGATAAACGGCGAATGCTTCATCACTAAAGAATCCAAAGCAAGTTCCCGGAACATTTATTATCATAAACGCAAAGCAAGAGTATCTTCCGATTTGTTCGATAAGCTCTACTGCCTTGTTATTCCATTTATTTAGAAATCCGTCCTTGCATTTTATAGCAAAAATAATATTAGGAATCATTAGGACCATTATGAATACCAAGCCGTACACATTAAACCATTCCATAATAAACAATCCTCTTCTTCAAGCTATAGACCATACTCTCATATGCTCCAAGGTGTTTCATAGCACTATCTAAAAGCATTTTACCTACATCATCTCTGCCAGCTTTAAAGTACAGATTACGGATAACAGGGTATGAAATCTCACTTGAGATCTCGCCATTTTCTGCAAAGCCAAATGCAGTTTTTCCAAACTGAACAAAGCCCAAAAGTTCATCATTATCATAAACAGCATTTACCTTAAGCTCTTTGAACAGCTCTCTGCCCTCACCATCGACATCACACTCAAAGCTCTTCTTCCAAAATTCAAAATCCACCTTAAAAAAGTATGGTGTATCTAAACTCAACTGATAATCATATATATCTTTTATTTCAAAATTGTCTTTCATTTCTAGCATTATTTCACACCTCCTAATATGCTATCTATTTTCAGCAATACATCTGAAGTTTAATATCCTCTTTGTATTATTTCACAATTTCATACGGCCAGTCGATTATGCCACCGAATTCTTTGACATTCGTATAGCCTAGTTTCACGAGTTCATCGGATGCGATTTTGCTTCGTCTGCCACTACGACAATATACTAAAATCAACGCATCTTTATCAGGGATTTCAGCCTCTGCCCTATTAGCAATCTCATATTCTGGAATTAATATTGCACCCTCGATATGTCCCTGTGCAAACTCTTCGTCAGTTCTGGAATCGATGATTATATACTCCACACCGCTGTCCATAATCTCTTTTGCTTCTTCTGCGCTTATCTGCTCATAAGAAAGTGTGTTTGCAGTTGTGTCAGTATTAACATCAGCGTTATCGCTTTCACCCTGACATGCGGATAAAGAAAACAACGAAAGTGATACAAAAAGCATTATAATAAGTCTCCTAAGTTTTTTCATAGTATTCGCTCCTTTAGGGTATTATATCATCTTTTTAGGTAATTCTCAATTGCTATGCTACAAAAACAGCCGATGAATCTCTTCTCGTCGGCTGATATATTTGATGTTTATTTACAGTAGATTTCTATAGCTTCTGATACATATTCAGCTGTAAAATCTGCGTGTCTGTCTATATTATTTTTGAAGCGTTCGTCTAATACATACATCTTCGCTAAACCTTTGAGTATCTCTTTGTGGCAGGTGTAGTAATTTTCTGTGATATAATTTTGCAGTTCTTTGACAAGTGCTTGAGCTTCGTCAGAGCAGGGTGCTAGTCCGTTCTTCATACAAATAGCGAATTTTAGAAAAACTGCGTTTAGCCCGTCATTCACCTGTTGCCATTTATCTTTATTGTGGTCTGCAGTTTTCTGTTCGTATTCTTTGTATGCATCTGTTTTGCTGAAGCGTTCTTTTACTTCAACTTCATACTGTTTATGTACAGTTTCAATATCGTAATTATCAAATACGTTCATAATAATACCCTTTCTAAACTCATGTATAAAAACAACGTAACCTTAGTACTGATACTTTAATTATACAAATTTTCATTTATTCCTCAACCCCAGTGCAAATTATAGCCAAGCAACATAAAAAAGGGTCATCAACAACACATAAAAGCTTTCAAAAACAAACTGTTTTTGAGCAAAATTAACGATTAATTAGAAACATTGTAGAAAAATGTTGAATTTTATATTACAGGTGTTATAATGAGTCCGAATTTCAGAGAATCCCCCTGAATGAGGAGTTATTATGAATAAAGGAAAAATACAAAAATTAGTAGTAGCTATACTGGTTCTTATTTTACTATGGACAGGATTTTCACTGGTCTCTTGTGAAGATACACAGCCACAGCAGAATGAGGATAACAATTTTATATGTTACCATAATCACCAAAGCGATATAGCGCCTAAAAACGCTCAAGGAATTATCGCTGAGTTTGCAGATGAAAATAATATGACTGTTGATCAGTGGCCACAAGAAATAGTAGAGATGCTCGAAAAAAACCCAGAAACAGAAGAGTTTGTTCTCAACTACCCTATGATGAAAGATGCATATCACGACATTGACATTTCTGACAGCGTAGGCACAGGATCGGTTCCGCTGTTTATACAGTGGGATCAGCGCTGGGGATACACTCCTTACGGTGAAGATTGTATAGCTATAGCAGGCTGTGGACCGACATGTCTTTCTATGGTATGCGTATATTTGCTAGGCGATACTTCTCTTGATCCGAGAACAGTCGCTCAGTTTGCCGAGAATAACGGCTACTGTGTACCGGGCGACGGTAGCACATGGACACTTATTTCAGAAGGCGGAGAAGTACTAGGTCTTAATGTAGAGGAATTACCGCTTTATGAAAGCTACGTTGTTTCAAGTCTCGAAGAGGGTAAGCCAGTTATCTGCATTATGGGAGAAGGCAACTTCACCACTAGCGGTCACTATATCGTTATGACCGACTACATTGATGGTATGATAAAAATCAACGACCCTAACAGCAAAGAGAATTCAGAAAAGCTCTGGAACTTTGACGACATAAAAGTTCAAATCAACAACCTATGGGCTTGCAGCATCTGATAGTTACATAATTCATAAATAAAACAGCTCCCTGTGATAAACTTGTCACAAGGAGCTTTTCTCTTATTATTTAGTTTAGCAATCCGATGTTCTCTTTCCATCTGAGCACTCGAAGTACCGACTGATCAATCTGAGCTTCATCTATTTCACCGTTGTTTACAGCAGCAACTATAGCGTTGATTGCACTATTGTAATCTTCGCAGATTATCATATCGTTGCCTGCTTTTACAGCGAGCACTGCAGCGTTTTCTCCGTCTGTGAACTGCGCAACACCCTGCATCACAAGATCGTCTGTCATAATTACACCACTAAACGAAAGCTCGTTCCTGAGTATTTCGTGGATAGGCCGTGAAAGTGATGCAGGCATATCAGGGTCCATAAATGTAACGATATTGTGGCTGACAAGCACACAGTCTGCACCTGCGTTGATACCTGCTATAAATGGTTTGAAATCACCATTCTCAAAAGCAGAATAGTCACGATTGTCATACGACATTGACTCATGTGTATCAACACTACCACCGTAACCCGGGAAATGCTTCAGTGTTGAGCCTATGCCCTTTTCTTTCATAACATTAACTACAGTAGATACATACTGTGCTGTTTCATCATGTGAAAGACTAAAACATCTGTCGTAGATATAGTTATCTTCATCAAGCGGTACATCACATACAGGGGCAAGGTTAACATTAATACCAAGCGATAAAAGCAGGTCAGCTTTTTCTTCAGTATCGCTCTTAATAAGCTCGTATCCACCTTCATTAAATAACTCTGATGGCGACCAGAATGGTACAGCTCTTAAATTCTCGTTTAAGCTGACTCTGTTTACAGTGCCACCTTCTTCGTCAGTTGATACAAGCAGAGGAATTTCTGATATATTCTGGTAACCTTCTATCATAGAGATAACACCATCTTCTGTCTTATCTGCAAAAGAATGGGTATACAAACATATACCGCCTACATCTGAATTTACAGCTGATTCAATATCTACACCCTCGTGGCAACTAACCATTATCATTTGGGCAACCTTCTCTTGAAGTGACATTGACTCAAGCAACTGATTCTCCCTTGACTGTGTAGGCGCTTCAGTTTGCGCTTGTGTTTCTTCTGTAGCCTGTGCAGTTGGCTCTATAGAGTCATCGTTTTGCTGTTCTTCGCTAAAAAACCAGAACACTGCAATAACAGCCGCTGCAAACAAAACTGCAATAATTATGATTAATGCTCTTTTACTTTTCGACATATATACCTCTTAATTATTTAGAGTTACTCTCTTACTATTCTGACAGTAGCACAGACAGTTGAGTCAGCTTTCAGCATACCGTACTCTTCTGCATTTTCTGTCACTCTACGCTTAATAGTGAGAGTTTCTCCTTCGTAGCTCTGTGATTTATATACAATTTCAATATCTTTTATCGGATGCTCCTGCAAGTCTTTTGTATTAATAGTACCGATCAGAGCTCGTATATACGCTGCGTTGTTCATATGCTGAACAAGATCAATATCTGTAGAGCGGATAGTATAGTCGCAAACAGTTTGTGCATCACTAAAGTCATCGCTTATACGCGCATAATTTTCTTCTATACTTATGTCTTCGCAAAACTCGAGCTCTGCAGGATAGATTTCGCTTACTCTCTGCAGTTTACCTGTTGCGATATTCATAACTGTCCATTCGTTCTTGCCTTTGATAAGCACTCCGTTTTCATCACTGATGATATAGTGTCTGTTAGCTCTGACTCTTGATGGCTTTTCAGGCCATGTGGCAAGAGTAATCTTGTCATACACAACTGGTCACCTTGGTTCTGACAGTAATCCAGAACATATCTTCTCCCAGATCTTTAGTGCTCGCTTTGATATTTTTTGCGTGTTCTGTCGCAATATCCATAAACATGGCGAAGATATTATATATGCTCAGGTGCTCTGTATTGTCGCACATACTGAGAGATATTTCGTAGTTTTTTTCTAATTTATTGTTCATAGTAATCATCCTCTCAAACGTTATAGGATATTATAGC
>JAUMXP010000248.1 GCA_030529125.1 Eubacteriales bacterium
TCCAACATACGATTTTGCAGGTATCTCAAACGAAAGGTCGCTAAGCACTATGCCCTCATCAGTCTCGTACGCAAACTCAACGTTTTTCGCACTGAGAGACACCTCGCGGGGAGTGGTTCCTTTTCTTGTGTAGTCTTCGTTTTGGATTTCTGAAATCTCCCTAATACGCTTTGAGCTTATCTTGAGGATATAAAGCCTTGGAACAATATTACCAAGAGAGCGTATCGATACTTGGACCTGTGAAACAAGGGATAAAAACAGAGCCATCGTACCATATGTAAACACTGCTACACCATCAGCGTCTGCTGACGTAGTCAATCTGTATGCACACCACGAAAACGTAATAACATAGCCGATACTATATACAAATTTCATCGAAGAACTCATAACGCTGGAAAGAGCAGAGCTTTTTAGCACAAGATTCATACGACGATTTCTTATATCAGCAAAAGTTTCATTGTTCGCATCTTCCAGCTGAAAGGTTTTTACAACTGAAATGTTAGAAAGCGACTCCTGTAGAAATGTATAGTACTCCGAACGACTTTCTTTTAGCATTTTCTGATACTTGCTATATTTGTTCTTGAACAACAGCCCTACTATCATACCGACAGGACCAATAACAAGTCCGATACACGCAAGTACAGGATCGTTCTTGAACAGGATTACAAGCACAAGTACAAGCTGTACACTAGTGACAATTATACTCGGTAACAGATTAATCAACACCGATGCGATGGTATCAACATCACTTGATAGTCTCGCAAGCATATCACTACTGTAATATTTTCTTAATGAGTACCACTCGCTACGTTGTATATCATCATACATCTTGGCTCAGATTCCAAATGCAAATTTTTCGTTCACATAGCTTGTGAACATACCAGTAACGAATGATATCACTATCGAAACCACTGTCGTAACAAGCATAATAATAATATACTTGTAAAACAGTTCGGAGCTGAAATTTGTAGCAGCATCCACTATATACTTACCTGCTATTGAACTGACAAGCGACAGAAGCATAGTGAGTAAATTTATCGCTATAAATCCCAAAATATATCGTTTATAATTATTTCCGATATTATACAGCCACTTAGCAATTTCCTTATTCTCTTTAAAGTCAGTAAGTGACTTAATAAATCGTTTAACAGATTGCTTCATCTATATCATTCTTTCAAATCTACTATAATCTGACCTAATTTGCATAGATATATCAGACTACTCAACAATACCGAATTCTTTAAGTTTCGACAGAAACTCCTCAAGATCGTTTTTTGCAACTTCTTTTTCTACGTCATACTCTTCTAAAATAGCACTCAAGACTTCTTCTTCGTTTTTCGATTCATTTATAAGCTTCCAGATAAACGCACCCATCTCACTCATGTTAAGCCTACATATACAACAAACATTTTACTCCAATAATTCATAAAACACAAGATAATTTTTTGACATTTTATCTCCAATCAAAAGCCGAAAAGATAATTTTCGGGAATTCTTTTGCCAGTT
>JAUMXP010000101.1 GCA_030529125.1 Eubacteriales bacterium
GATTGTAAATACCTCAAGATACTATATCCCTTCTATGGACACTACTTTGGAAACTACAAACTATATGATTGATAAGACACATCCAGAGTATTATTATGAGTATGCCAGAGGTGTTAAAACAGGCTTTACTGACGAAGCTGGCAAATGCCTTGTTACAACAGCTGTTAAGGATGATTACGCATACTTATGTGTTGCTTTAGGTGCGCCGTATTCATATTATTATCAGGTCAATCATGCTATGGCTGATAGTTTTGCGCTATACGAATGGGCGTTTAATGAAATAACGTATATTAATTTGCTTGAAAAGCACGAGAAAGTTCGGCAGGTAAAGGTAGCTAATGTATGGGGTGATAAGCGGGTCGACGCTGTTACTATAGATTATGTATCAGAACTTTTGCCGAAAAAATACGACGAGAGTAAAGTGAAAATAGTCCATGAAGTGCCTAATATAATCGAAGCACCGATTAAATCAGGTGATGAAATCGGCACAGTTAAGGTGTATTACGGAGATAAGCATATCGGCACAACAGGTGTTGTAGTATTAGAAGATATAGAGATGGATACTACAAACTATATTGCTGTTTCTATAATTAATTTCATAATTGATAATTTGTTCCTGGTTATTATTTTTGCGCTTGTGTTTATAGTGTTTATTGTATTCTATATCTCACATCGTAAGCACAAGAAAAAGCGCAATGCACGTTTCAGATACAGATAATATTAAGGCGGTGGTTTACACCGCCTTTTTTGTATGTGCTGCTATTGACGAAATAAGGTATAGGGTATAAAATATATCTATAAAATATGGAGGTTAATACTATGGATTGTATTTTTTGTAAAATAGCTAACGGAGAGATTCCTACCAATAAAGTTTATGAAGACGATAAGATTATCGCTTTTAATGATTTAGAGCCTAAAGCTCCTGTTCATGTGCTGATTATCCCTAAGGAGCACATCTGCTGTGCAGACGAGCTTAATGAAGAAAACAGTGCTATCGTAGGCTATATTTTCTCAAAAATCCCTGTTATTGCAAAAGAACTGTCACTCGATGGCTACAGAGTTGTTAATAACTGCAAAGAAAACGGCGGACAGACTGTTTTCCATCTTCATTTTCACCTGCTTGGCGGTACAAAGCTCAGCGGTGACTTTGCTTGATAGAGGTGTAGCTTTATGACAGGTACTTATAAAATGACTATTGCCGGCTGTGAGCGTGAGCTTCCTATGTATCCGGTCAATGATAAACTCGAAATTGCTGCATTCATACTTTTCGATGATGTTGAAATTACAGAGAAAAGTGCACAAGCTCTTCTGAGACTCTGCCCTGAGCACGATATTATTCTCACAGCTGAGGCTAAGAGTATTCCACTGTGCTATGAGCTTGCACGCATTGGTTGCAAGCGTTACGTTGTAGCGAGAAAAGGTACAAAGGTCTATATGACAGACCCGATTTCTGCAAGCGTTAATTCTATCACCACGAGTTACGACCAGATGCTTTATCTCGGTCTTGAAGACGTCGAAAAGCTAAGAAATAAGCGAGTTCTTATACTCGACGACGTTATTTCTACAGGCGAGAGCCTCAAAGTACTCGAAAACTTAGTAGAAAAATCAGGTGGTACTATTGTAGGCAAAGCTGCAGTGCTTGCTGAAGGCGATGCAGCAAACAGAGATGATATTATCTTCTTAGAGAAACTCCCTCTGTTTTTTAAATAAGTTATAAGGAATGAATTATTATGGAACGATTGCTCGGTCAGATAGGTCTTACATACTTATCAGTACTTGCAATCGTTTTCTTTTTTGGTACTACCTGTGCTTTTGTCCTGATGGGAATATCACTTGTATTGTTTATTATTTTTATGCTGGTGAAAAGGTGCAGGAGTACTGTTTTTATGCCTGTAATTGCGTGCGTTGCACTTTTAGGTTGTGTTGTTAATGTGATGTATACCACCTTTGTATATGATACCACTGTCAACGATTACGCATCATACAAAGGTGAGATAACAGCGAAGCTCAAAGACGAGCCTTACAAATATTACGGCAATTATTGCTATTTGTTTAATTGTACAAGCATTAAAGGCGAAGAGTGTGACTTCGACTTTATTATGTACCACAATGATTTGCTCAATATTGAGCCTGCTGATATTATTACAGCTGAGGTAGAACTCAATAAAAGCAATAATAAATCAAACATCGCCGACGGCTACTTTTTAGTCGGAGAGATGGACTATGACAAAGCACCATTCACTGTAGAAAAACCTGAGTACAAAGGCGTATATTCTTACATTATAGGGATTAAAAGTAGTGTGCGTGAATATCTGAGAACTACACTTGATAAAGATAGTTACGAGCTATGTACAGCTTTACTCTTAGGTGATAAATACGAGCTGTCCGATGATATACGTAATGATTTTACTAAAGCCGGTGTTTCGCATCTTGTTGTAGTTTCAGGTATGCACTTTTCTGTGTTTGCGTCAGTGTTTATACTTCTAGCAAAGAAATATAAACGCTATCGTATGGTTATCCTTTCTGTTGCGACTTTGTTCATTTTGTTTTATATGATGATCACAGGTATGCAGCCATCGGTTGCACGTAGCGGTATTATGTTACTTGTAAGTATCGTAGCTCTTGCTGTGCGCAGAGACACGTATCCTCTCAATTCTCTGGGCTTAGCTGCTATTGTGATTTTATGTATTACGTCACCTTACAGTGCTGGCGATATAGGACTGATTCTCTCGTTTGCAACTACATTTTCTATAATAACTGTAGCGCCAATTATGTATAGAAAATTGTATTCAAAGCTTTTTGCTCAAAGACCAGTAGCTAGAAGCACTAACAAAGCTATTGATTACATAAGACCTAAGATAAGGAAGATTAACATATTCTTATTATCACTGTTTTGCGTGAATGTCGGCGCGTATATAGTTGCATTGCCTTTGTCTATCTGCTTTTTCGGTGCTGTGTCTGCTTTGTCGATTATCTCAAGCTTTGTATTAAGCTATCCTATAGAGCTTTTACTTTTGCTTGCGTTGTTAATCGTGCTTACTTCGTTTGTTCCGTATGCTTCAGTTGTACTTGAGTGGTTGATACAGCTAGTTACTGATGCAGTATTAGCTGTAGTAGGATTTTTTGCAGAGCTGCCGTTTTCATATATTTATGTCATCTACAACTTTGTGTATTTATGGTTAGCATTTTGTGTTGTACTTGCAATATTTATTTATTTTTCAAAGAGCAAGAACAGACTCAAAATTCTATCATTGTTAACAGTATTGATGCTCAGCGTAGGTTATCTGCACGCTTTCTATCTAGACTCTAACACCGTTGAGCTGAATGTGTACGATGTTGGTGGCGGTTTGGCAGTTGTGCATTCCTCTTCTGATACTACAGCTGTGTTGACACTCGACTGCAGTACATCTAATGCGACTAAAACCATCAGAAAGCTTGAGCAGACAGTGGATAATATCGACTTTGCTTCGTCAGTAGCGGATAACGCTGACAGCGCAAATGCGCTAAAATCACTTACCAAAGCATTTGCAATTAACGACGTTTTGCTGTATGATACTAAGAGAACAGTAACTCTAAGCGAAACTACAGGGGTTGTTTTAGAACCGTCGCTTTATCAGGAAGTCCAGCTTGCTGATAATTCTGTAATTTCGTACTATATGGTCAAGGGCACGTATATTACGTATCTTGACAGCGAGATGTATTCTATGCTAATTCTGCCATATGGTGTAGATGTTGCAGACGTACCTGAAAAATTCAGGGTGGCTGATGTTATTGTTTTGAACAGTTGTGTTGAAAATTACGAGCTACTATCGTGCGATACCCTGATTATCAGCTCTAACGAAGATTTTGCGTATTATACGATGAAATATATCTATGAAATCAGCAACCGTGTGTTGTTAACGGCTGAGTCTGATGTATCAATTATTCTGGAGGTGTGAGCATGCCGATTTTAAAAGAACCAGATTTTAAAAAGCACATATCGTCAAATCAGTTTTCTAATCTCTATTTCATAGATGGAGAAGAGAAGATGCTTGTCGGCATGTACACTGATGCGCTTATTAAGAAACTGATGGGGGATACACCTCCTGAGTTTAACTATCATGTTTTTCAGAGCGATTGCGATTTATCTAAGGTGTCTGTTGCGTGTGATGTTATGCCGTTTATGGCTGACAAAAACTGCGTGAAAATCGTTGATCTTGATATTGACGACTTAGACGCATCACAGCTTGATTCACTGCTTAAAATTGCAGATAATATCCCTGACACAACAGTGCTTGTGTTAACAATGACTACGTTGGCTCCACAGCCAAAACCACTTAAAAAACATAAGAAAGTCAGAGACCTTTTTGAGAAGAAGGGCATTGTTGCTGATTTGGCACGTCGCTCTGATATAGCTCTAGAAAAAACAGTCTGCAAATGGGCTAATGACTGCGGTAGTAAAATCAGCCCGGTTAACGCATCTGTCCTGATAAAGACTTGTTCAAATGACTTGAATATTCTTCACAGTGAGATAGAAAAGCTCGCAGCTTTTGCAGGTGAAGAAGAAATCACGGTTGAGATGATCGAGCGTTTAGCGACTAAAAATCTGCAAGCAAGGATATACGACCTGTTTGACTTTGTTATCGCTCAAAATTTTGACAAAGCAATCGAGACTATCGACGTGTTGTTCTATCAGCGTGAGGACCCTATGGGTATTCTGATTGCGTTGTCTACTGCGTATGTGGATATGTATCGTGCGCGTATCGCGGTCGAAAATGGTGTACCGATGAAAGTTTTTGCAGACGAAATGTCCTATAAAAACAGAGCGTGGGTGCTTGATAAAATGGCTCAGAAATCCAAGCGCATCAGCACAGTCGCACTACGACATAGTTTGGATGCTATTGTTGATTTAAACGAGCGCATGGTCAGCGTTACTCTCAATCACAGGGTAGAGATCGAGAAGCTTGTGTCACGTCTTATTCTGATAGCACGAGGCGATAGCGATGTCTGATTTTGAAAAGTTAAATCTGAAAGAAGCTGTCATTGTCGAGGGCAAGTACGACAAAATCCGCTTATCTTCTGTGATATCATCACCAGTAATAACACTCAACGGTTTCAGAGTTTTTAAAGACAAAGAAGCCCAGGCACTTATTAGAAAGGTAGCGAAAAGTCGCGGTATTTTAGTTATGACCGATGTGGACTCAGCAGGCTTTGTGCTTAGAAATTTTTTGCGTGGAATTGCTCCTGAATCACAGATAAAGCACTGCTATATTCCTACAATTTACGGCAAAGAAAAGCGCAAGACTGAGTACTCAAAAGAAGGAAAACTTGGCGTCGAAGGTATAGATAAAGAAGAACTTGTAAAAGCTATACATAGAAGCGGTGCTACGATAATAGGGCAGAGATTAAGAGTCAATGACCGTGAAATCACTAAAATGGACTTGTTCGATTTTGGTTTATGCGGACAGGAGAATTCCGCGATTTTACGAAAAGAATTGCTCACTAAGCTTTCTTTACCTACTTATCTTTCGACTAACGCTATGCTCAGTGCACTTAATTGCATCTTTACTTATGATGAATTTAGTGATATTATTAATACAGATAAATAATACGGAGGTAAAATTTATGAATCTTAAAGGAACAAAAACCGAAGCTAATCTGATGGCTGCTTTTGCCGGTGAATCACAGGCTAGAAACAAGTACACATACTATGCTTCAAAAGCTAAAAAAGAAGGTTACAACCAGATCGCAGACCTTTTCTTGGCTACAGCTGATAACGAGAAAGAGCACGCAAAACTCTGGTTTAAACTCTTAGGCGGTATCAACGATACAGAACAGAACCTCGAGGACGCTGCTGCAGGCGAGAACTACGAGTGGACAGATATGTATGCAACTTTTGCTAAAGAAGCTAGAGAAGAAGGTTTCGAAGATATCGCTGTTCAGTTCGAAGGCGTAGCAAAAATTGAGAAAGAGCACGAAGAACGCTACAGAAAGCTTTTAGCTAATGTTAAGAACGGCGAAGT
>JAUMXP010000102.1 GCA_030529125.1 Eubacteriales bacterium
TATAATCACAAAATATTCACTTAGAAATATTATGTACTATGGAATAAAGTTATTTTTTCTGACAAAACTAATAGTACAATAAATAATTCGGAGTGAAAACAGCTTGAACATTAAGCGAGGAGATATTTATTACGCAGACTTGAGTCCTGTAATAGGTTCTGAACAAGGTGGGGTCAGACCTGTGCTCATTGTACAGAACAATATCGGTAACCGCTTCTCACCCACTGTTATCGCGGCAGCCATAACAAGCCAGCAAACAAAAGCAAAGTTACCTACGCACATACCAATCGGTGCACAGACAAGCGGACTATCCAAAGACAGCGTCGTGCTACTGGAACAGGTTCGTACAATAGACAAAAAAAGACTGAAAGAAAAAATGGGAACAGTTTCCGAAAATTCTATGAAAGAAATAAACAACGCTATTTCTGTTTCATTTGGTCTACAAGGATAAAGGTTACATAAGTAACTAAAAAAGAAAACGGAGAGGATTAACCCTCTCCGTTTTAATTATGCATAATTATTTAACAGCCTCTAATAAAGCATCGATTTTGTCAGTGTCTTCCCAACGAACACCTAGCTCTTCACGACCCATGTGGCCAAAAGCGGCAACATCGTAGTACTTAGTTTCTGTGAGCTTGAGTTCACGGATAATAGCAGACGGACGACAATCAAATACTTTCTTAACTGCATCAGCGAGAACCTCGTCGCTGTAGCTAGATGTACCGAAAGTCTCTACCATAACTGACACTGGAGCTGCAACACCTATTGCATACGCAAGCTGAACTTCGCATTTTTTAGCAAGTTTAGCTGCAACGATATTTTTGGCTATATATCGTGCGAAATAAGCAGCAGATCTGTCAACCTTAGTTGGGTCTTTACCTGAGAAAGCACCACCGCCATGACGTGAATATCCGCCATATGTATCAACAATGATTTTTCTACCTGTAAGACCTGCATCACCTACAGGACCACCGATAACAAAACGACCTGTAGGATTGACTTAGTATTTTCGTCTAAAAGTTCAGCCGGTACGATAGGTTTGATAACATACTCAAGAATATCCTTGCGAATCTGTTCGAGAGTTACATCATCATCGTGCTGTGTTGATACAACTACTGTATCGACTCTAACTACTTTGTCGTTATCATACTCTACTGTCACCTGTGACTTACCATCAGGACGCAGATAAGAGAGTGTTCCATCTTCTCTGACTTCTTTTAGTCTATATGAAAGCTTGTGAGCAAGTGACACAGGTAAAGGCATAAGCTCATCTGTTTCATCACAAGCAAAACCAAACATCATACCCTGGTCGCCTGCACCAATCTGATTATCAGCGTCATTCTCTCCGTCTTTTAATTCAAAAGAATTGTTAACACCCATAGCGATATCAGGTGACTGTTTATCAAGAGCTACATCTACGATACAAGTGTTGCCGTTAAAGCCGCACTCATCGTTATCATAACCTGTTTCGCAGATAACTTTTCTCGCAATCTTTTCGATATCAACATCAGCTGTTGTAGTAATCTCACCCATAATATGAACAATGCCTGTTGTAGCTGTAGTTTCACACGCTACGTGTGAATTTTTATCCTGTGCTAAAATAGCATCGAGCACAGCATCAGAGATTCTGTCGCATAACTTGTCAGGATGTCCGTGTGTAACTGATTCAGATGTAAATAAACGCTTTGACATATAATCATTTCCTTTCGTGTAATTTCTAATATAGAATTAAATATTTTACGAATAAAAAGTAAAATTCAACATTGTAGAGTAGTAAGGCATAATTATTCTGCACTTAAAATAAAAAAACCGCTCGGTTATCCGGCGGCACAGAAATCTCATCTATCGGTAATACCGCAGGAATTAGCACCTTACACAAACGCAGGTTGCCGGACGTCACAGGGCCTGTCCCTCAGTCACTCTTGATAAGCAATATTTAATTAACCTTAGATAGTATAGCACAAAAACTACAGATGTCAACATATTTTGCGCTAAAATGAGATAAAAAATCAGACCTTAGCGGTCTGATTTTTTAGCACAATATGAGGAATCTAATCATAAAAAACGATTAGTGAACAACAATTTTAATTTAAGCAATCTCTTCGAGTGCACATGAAGTAGCAAGTGAGTGTGTAACTCTGTCTTCAACCTCAGCGCGCTTGCCGTTGTTGAAACGATCAACAGTACCTACAAGGTAGCCAGTGATACGTCTGATGCGCTCGAAAGGAACGTTGTCGTATGTATAGTTAACATCTACAAATTCACCGTCAACTGTAAAGTCGATAGTTTTGATATATTTATCAGGATTAGCGTCCTTAAGCTGAGCTACATAGATGTCGATTTCGTGCTGTGATAATGTTCCGCCTGTTACGTTAATTTTCATTTCAAAAACCCCTTTTAATTCTTTAAAAACACATTATTTAGAAGACTGTTTAAATACTACCACAATATATTGGGGCTTTCAAGTGACAAACGTATTATTTTAGTAACAATTTTTTAATCTTTAATTGCAGTATAGAATTTAAAGTACAAACAAATTTCTTATGGTGAATATTAAGTCTGATAAAGACTAATTCTGAGCACTTTTGGCAATATCAGGTAAACCGCAAGAGCTGTCACAGCACCTGTAAAAATCGATGCAATCCCCAGCACTGAAAAATATGCAAAAACAGTGCTGTCAGTATAGAAAAACGCTACTAATATCTGTCCCAAATTATGACAGAACGCTCCTCCTACACCTACACCTAAAAATCCAACGCGCTTGAATCTCAGTAAAAGCCACATCGCTAATACACTGAATATACCCGCACACAAGCTCATCAAGAAAGCTGTGAATCCGCGCATCAGTAAAGCAAACACTGCTTTCACAACACAAACCACAAGCGCACTAGGTAGACTGAGTGCAGACAACGCAAACATTGTAGCTATGTTTGATAGTCCCAGTTTCATACCTGGCAGCATAAATGGTATATCAGGAAGCGACATCTCTATGTATGACAATACAAGCGCAACTGCGCTCACTAAAGCAGTCTGGGTGATTTTTAAATTTGAAGTTTTTTTCATACTATCACCCCACAACTGTATCAAGCTCGTTATCAGAGCTTTCTAATGCAACAGAGATTTTAGCCGGCAGACAAACTATAGACTGCCCGTCTTTAGTTATCTCCCCTGTGTGTTCACACAGCTTATCAGGACAAGAAGATGACTTAACACTAACGCTATCATTACATATAACAACAGTGAGTGCTGTGTCCCCTACTATCTCTTTATTAATAGTATCAGTAACACTATCAAGAGAAACAGTATATATAGTTTCACCGTTATATCTGACAACACAGTTAAGAGAGCTATCGTCACTATTAAATTGAGAAAACAAAGCAAACACAGATGCTATCACAACAATTAATACTACAGCTATATCTGCTATGCCAAAATACTTACGTTCACTATTTTTCATATATATTACCTACAATTAGTGTTCTTATATAATACTATCATAAGACAATATAAAAATCCACTATACAAAAACACATATAGTTTTGTATATGTTAAACAAATTCAAATATAAAGTAAAAACTATCCGTTAAAATTATTTACAAAAATACCCTTTTTACTGATTTTTACACAATTTTCTGTTGACAATCCCTGTAAAAAAATGTATTATTCATTTAGAGTTAGCTATGACTAACTCGTATTTTCAACCCACTAGTTAGCTTATGCTAACCAAAATGTACAACATAATTTATATTCTCAAACGGAGGATCAGATATATGAAGACTCTTAAAGATGCAAAAATCGGCGACAAAGTCACTGTTATCAAGCTTCATGGTCAGGGAGCTGTTAAACGCCGTATCATGGACATGGGCATTACAAAAGGTGTTTTAATCACAGTATGTAAGGTTGCACCATTAGGTGACCCTATGGAAATCAGTGTAAGAGGTTATCAGCTGTCACTCAGAAAAGCTGATGCACAAATGATAGAAATTGAATAATTCTAAAAATTGATTTTTCACATCAGGAGGAAAAATGGATAAAAAGAACATAACAATCGCTCTCGCAGGTAACCCGAACAGCGGTAAAACAACTCTGTTTAACGCACTGACAGGTTCTAACCAATATGTTGGAAACTGGCCTGGTGTTACAGTTGAGAAAAAAGAAGGACAATATAAAAAAGACAATAGCATCACAATAACTGACCTTCCTGGCATTTACTCTCTCTCCCCTTATACTTTAGAAGAAGTAATCGCAAGAGAGTATTTACTCGAAGAAAACCCTGATGTCATTCTTGATATTGTTGATGGTACTAACCTTGAACGTAACCTGTACCTTACAACACAGTTTATGGAGCTTGGTATTCCTGTTGTAGTTGCTATCAATATGATGGACGTTGTTGAGAAAAACGGCGATAAAATCGACATTGATGAGCTATCAAGAAAGCTCAAGTGTAAGGTTGTTCCTATCTCTGCACTCAAAGGCGACAGCGTTTTTGATGCAGCACAGATTGCAATCGAAGAAGCTAAAAAAGGTAGAAACGTACCTCAGCATATGTTCTCAGGCGAAGTTGAACACGCACTAGCTCATATCGAAGAAGCGTGTGTTCACGGTATGGACGATGATCGTCAGCGTTTTTATGCTGTCAAACTCTTTGAACGTGACGAGAAAGTGCACAAAAAGCTCAATATCAGCGATGAAACTATCAAGCACATCGAAAAAGATATTGTTCACGTTGAAGAGCATTTTGATGATGACTCTGAAGCTATCATAACTAATGAGCGTTATGAATACATAGAAAAGCTGATGAAAACAGCTTACATAAAAAAATCGCAAAACAAACTCACTCTATCAGAAAAAATTGACAAAGTAGTTACTAACCGTATTCTTGCATTACCAATTTTCGCATTAGTTATGTGGGGTGTGTACACACTTTCTATCGGCACTATCGGTGACTGGACAGTTGGTTTCATGAACGACACGCTCTTTGGAGAATGGATCATTCCGTCACTCACTGGATTTTTAGAAAATGTAGGCTGTGCAACATGGCTCAACTCGCTTATTTGTGATGGTATAGTCGGCGGTGTTGGTGCGGTACTTGGATTTGTACCGCAGATGTTCATTCTGTTCTTCCTGCTTTCAATACTTGAAAACATCGGATACATGGCAAGAATCGCTTTCATTATGGACAGAGTGTTCAGAAAACTCGGTTTATCAGGCAAGAGCTTTATCCCTATGCTTGTTGCATCAGGTTGTGGTGTACCTGGTATCATGGCTTCACGTACTATCGAGCAGGACCGTGACCGTAAGATGACTATCATGACCACAGGATTTATCCCATGTGGTGCTAAAATGCCAATCGTAGGCTTAATCGCAGGTGCACTGTTCGGTGGTGCTGCGTGGGTAGCAACACTTGCTTACTTCATCGGAATCGGTGCTGTTATCATTTCAGGTATAATGCTTAAGAAAACAAAAGCGTTTGCAGGTGACCCTGCTCCATTTGTTATGGAGCTTCCTTCATACCATATGCCTGTAGCTTCTAACGTCCTTAGAGCTACATGGGAACGTGGTTGGTCGTTTGTTAAACGTGCAGGTACAGTAATCTTAGCCGCAAGTGTTATTATCTGGGTGCTCAACTCATTATCATTTGAGGGTGGTTTCCACTATATAACTGAAGAAAATGGTGGGGCGTCTATCCTTGAGAACATCGGTTCTGTAATCGCATGGTTATTCTATCCGCTCGGCTTTGGTAACTGGCAGGCCGCCGTTGCAACTATACTCGGTCTTGTTGCAAAGGAAGAAGTTGTTGGTGTATTTGGCTCACTGTCAAAAATGCTCGCTTCAAGTAATCCGGAAGCTGCTGCTGACCTCTTAGGTGCTATGGAAGGAAATGTACAGAACTTGTCATTAATCGG
>JAUMXP010000103.1 GCA_030529125.1 Eubacteriales bacterium
AGTTTTGCTTGATTTATAATATTTCCTATACGTAATAGGTATTATAACCTATTAATTATAAAGAGGGAGAGGATTAACAATGCCGATGTCTTTAGTCTATCTGGGCGTAATGCTGGCAGTTATTTGCGTCTGGTTTTTAGTGATTAAAAGACCTATATATGAAGCTGTCGGTATCAGCTTCATTGTGTTGCTTGCAATTACAAACTCATGGGGCAACATCTGGGGCTATATCGAAGATGCGCTGTCTACATCATTGCTTTATTCGATGGTTGCGTTTGTTGCGATGTCGATTTTGCTCACAAAAACAAAAGTAGTTGACAGTTGTATAGCTATTATTTTATCTGTTTTGGGACGTTTTTCAGGCGGTGCAGGCTATGCTGCAGTTGTTGCTAGTAGCTTTGTCGGTGCGCTGTCAGGTTCAGGTCCTGGTAACGTAATGGCTACAGGTTCTATTACTATTCCTGCTATGAAGAAGTCAGGTTTCCCTGCTCATCTTGCTGCGAATGTTGAAAGTAACGCAAGCTACATGGGTAACATGATTCCACCATCTTCTAACATTGTAGCAGCCATGGGTGCTTATGTAGCAATTTATGGCGATGGCTCTGTTTCTCAGGGCGATTTCTGGATGATACTGTGGGGCATTTCGCTGTGGTTTATTATTCAGAGACTTGTTATGGTTTTCAGCTTCTGCAAATACTACCATGTAAAACCTATGACAAAACAAGAACTTCCAAGTTTAAAGTATACACTCAAGGTTGGCTGGAAAGCTTTGTTCTTACCAGTTATTATTCTTTTACCGTTTGTCCTTGACTATCTGTTCAAAGAAACATTCTTTACAGAGCGTCTGGGTGCTGATGGTGCAGCTGCATTATCAAGCTCTGTTTTACTGTTTGTCGGCGGTATTGCTGCGATATATGCGTGCTTTATCGCTAAAGACAAAAAAGCAGTTTCACCTAAAAACCTTTCAAAGATGTTTGCTGACAGTGTAAAGGTGATTGCTCCTGCTATCGGCGTATGTGTATTCGGCTATATGATCGGTGCATTGTTTGGTGAACTCAATGTTGCTGATGAGCTGGGTGTAATTATTCAGTCATGGGATTTCGGAAAGCTTGGTATGGTACTCGCTATTGGTGTCATCACCTGTATTATGGGTATGGTTATTCCGGGTTCATCTATCGTTGTTATTTTTGGACCGATGTTCATCACATCACTTGCAAGCGCAGGTGTAGATCCGCTGCTTGCTGCTGCGATGCTGCCATGTATCTGTGGTGTTATGTGTGGTATTACACCTCCGCTCGGTCTTGGTATGTATGCAGGTATGACACTTGCAGAATCTGATTTTAGTAAGACTTTCAAGAATAATATGTGGTGGGTTGTTGCTCAGTTTGTTTTACAGGTTGTTATCCTGATGGGCTGGTTACCTATCATGGGACTGTAAGGAGGTAGCGTAATGAGAAAAGTATTTGACTTTATCGGTTCACTCGTAGGTTACGTTATCGCTGCTTTTATTTTTGCTTGTGTTGTATGTGGTATAACCGCAGGCGGTCTTGCTATTTACGAGTTGATTGCAAGTAGCTCTATCGGTGCAGAAAGAGCAGAAGAAATCACAACACACATCAAAGAAGACATAATGCCGTTTGTTATCTTAGCGATAACTGTTGTTGCATTTGTTTTGATACTGTTTGCACAGAAATGGTTCAACAAAGCTGTCGAAAGAATTATAGATAAGTTGAAATCCGTTTTCGGTTATGGTGTTGCACTTAGTCTTTTTGCAGGCGGTCTTACATTCTTTGGCTTTGTTGCTGCTTTAATTATTGGCGGTGAAACAGCTACTGAAATCTGCTTGTTTATTAAGAACACTATTTTACCGGTTATTATTTACACATCAACAACACTTGTGCTTTTAGGCTTGTTTATCATGTATATGCGTAAGGAACACGCACTTACTCCTGATAAGAAGAAAAATTCTAAGCACGAAGGCGAAATGTAATCTAATCAATAACTTCATATTAGAGCAAAGAAAAGGCTTGGCACATTAAGTGCCAAGCCTTTGTTGTTTATTAAGTGATTATTCACACAAAGCTTTTAACTCATCGATAGCTTGTTTTGCGTCTTCTGGTTTAAATACAGCAGTGCCAGCGACACATATATCTACTCCTGCATCTGATGCAGTTTTGATAGTGTCCTTAGCGATACCACCGTCAACCTGGATAAGTACGTCTAAGTTGCGTTTCTTGATTTCTGCTTTGATAGCTTCTACCTTGCTCATCATATCAGCCATGAAGCTCTGACCGCCAAAGCCAGGTTCTACTGTCATAACAAGCACCATGTACAGTCTATCAAGATATGGAAAAACAACTTCTGCAGGAGTGTTAGGCTTGATAGCCAGTGCAGGCTTAACATTGCGACTTTCGATTTTTGATATTGTTTCTTCTATATCTGAGTCGCTTTCTGTGTGGAAAGAAATAATGTCTGCACCTGCATCGCAGAAATCATCAATGTATCTCAGAGGCTCTGATATCATAAGGTGTACATCAAATGGTTTGTCTGAATATTTCCTGAGTTTTTTGATAATCGGTGCGCCGAATGTAAGGTTAGGTACAAAGTGTGCATCCATAACATCAAGGTGCATCATATCTGCGCCTGCTTTATCCATGCGCTCGATTTCAGCGCCGAATTTTGAAAAATCACAAGATAGTAATGACGGAGCGATTTGCATATAGAGTTCCTTTCTTTGTGCTAAATTTTACGTTTTAATAATTGTACTGCTACGGTAGCCACACCCCAGAAGAGCATGTAGAGAATCAACTCTGTTACACCCAGTATGGATACTGAATCGTACAGCACCATAGTAGCGCTTAGCAGTATGCCTAGAATAAGACCGAATACCTGAACAATGAGTCCGACAGTGAGATTGTGTCTGAATGATACACAGCTTGATACAGCGTGTATGAGGGAAGAGAACTTTCCACGTGTTGCTAAGAAAGCGTGTGAAGTATCATCAACGTGGTTGCATACTTCGTTACAAGCGTTAGCGTAACCTGTTTTCAGCACTTTTACTGTACGATAGAACAGCTCGTAGTCTTGTGATATTTTATCGACAGTGATGTTGCTGTCAGTCGTGCTGACAACGATACACAGACCGTTTGCCTGAGCGTTTTTGAGTTCTTGAGCAATCTTTTTGTCAGGAGTGTACTTAGTGACGAGCATAGATACAAGCTGTCCTGCACACGCGATATATGTGACATCACAGCCCTTCTTTTTGTACAGTGCTTCGTCAGCAGCATCGTCGAGATAAATATGGAATCTGTCGAGTAACTGTCTGTTACCAATCAGTACTCGTTCACCTGCAACCCAGCCGACAAGTCCCAGCTTGTCCTCAAACATAACGCTCTCAACTTTAGGCAAGGTGTTTTTGTTTTCTTTGAGTACCTCATCAAAAATAGGAGCAAGTGGAGACTGAGATTCCTTTAATATCACTGCAGCTGCAAGTAAGGATTCCTCAACTCTGTAATCAACAAAATTCTTGATTTTGTTAAGTTTCACACAACCTTTAGGATAAAGCTCGTTTGCTCTTACCATGACTGCCTGTGATTGTGAGAATTGTTTAACAGTAGGGTAACCGCTGATCATAGCGTTTTGCTTTAATGCATTTTTACATATAAGTTTCATTGGCAGGTTGCTTGTAATCATAGCACATAGTGGGATGCTGATACAAAGCATAACTGCAAGTGCACACAATGCACCGACAAAGGATGAAGCAATAAATCCGTAAACAATGCTTACGAAAATTGAAATAACAATTGTGATCGGGGCAAATTTACCACAGAGGTCTTCGCTTGGATCAGGTGCGTAAGAAATCTTAAGAAAATCGCTTAAGTACTTTGTTGGATGCTGATAAGCGATTGTTGAGTGCGATGCGGTGGTACCGCTGAGCATCTTGCGCGCATTCTCTTCGTCTGCATACATTTTTGCAACCTGTGCAGGAGAATTAGTTGTTATAAACTTGAAGTTATCTTTAACACGCGATACCATAAGCAGTCTGCCGATTATATTTATCAGATAAGCTAGAGCTATGATGGTTGTATATATGTGTAAAGAGTCATCGCCGACAAATAAGTCAGCAGCGAATAAAGAAGTCAGTTGTTGCAGCAGACACGCAACAAACGCACATGATAGGGTAGTGTCGCTGTTGCCTTTGAAATGTCTGAGTGGTCTTAATCCGTTTGTGATAAACGGCCATGCAACAACACCCGTAAGAACTAATATCAACAGATTTATGAAGCAGTATGTCACGTAGGATGAGGCTGAATCTGATGAAGGCTCTACAAAAGAGAAGATAAGAGCCGCTAGGAATAAAGCACCAAACAACACACCTTTGATAGTAAGCTTTCTGAAGTTTGTGGCAATTTCGCGTGCAACAAACTTTGCATCCTGTCGGTCACCGCTGTTTACTTTCTCATGCTTTTGAGGTGATGGCTTTTTAACTTGCTTTGCTTTTTTAGGGAAGAGAATAGCTTTAGTGATTCTGAAAAACTTTTTGACTTTATTTTCAGGTTTTTTAGGGGCTATATTCTTAGTGGCAGGTTTTTTAGCTTCTGCTTTGCTTTCAGTAATCTGTTTGCTGTAATTTTCCTTTTCTTTAGCTGAAGCTTTCTGGTTTCCGAGCTGACTTAGTGCATAGAGCAGTGATGGTTTAGGTTCACTGCTTTTCTGCGCGTTATGTCCTCGCTTTGAAACAGTTGTGTCTTTCGACTTCAGATATTCGTCATATTCGTTCTCAACAACATCAGTGAATCGACCTGCTTTCAGATGGATCAGATTAATTTTACTGTCGTGCTGATATGTCGGTATTTTTTCGACTATATGTTCACTTGAATACGCATACTTAGGTTTTCCGAAAAACTTCTCATATTCATTTTCGTATGTTTTTTTGTAGTGATCAGCATTTTTAGGGGCTGAGACCTGACGTTCGTATTTTTTGACAGTGGCAGCAGGGTCTATGTCTATGTCGATTTCATCGATATCCTGAACATTAACTTTGCGTGGTGGTTTAAGGCCATCAACGTCTTCGATGATATCGTCAGCAATGACAGTGCCCTCTTCATGGTCAGAAGTAAGCTCTACGTCTTTTTGCTCATCAATAGGTGTTTTCAGAGTAATTTCTGCCTTGCCTGATGTGAGCTGATCTTTAGCTTTCTGAGCACGCTTGGCAGCTTCTTCTGCTTCGAGTGGAGTCATACGCTTATATTTGACCTGCTTGTCCTTGGTGGAGTAAATTTCCTCCATCTTGTCTTTTTTATTTTCAGGTGGAGCTTGTGTTGATGACTGGCTGATGTCAGTTAGTTCTTCTTCGTCTTTAGCTTTTTCTTCTTTAACAGGCTTTGTGTGTTCTTTTCGCCAGATTTTCATCTCATCAACTCCTCTCTTGTAGTTAATTAATGTAAAAGTAATATTTTATCTTCCGCTTGCAATTTTGTACATAATAATGCCGGCAGCAACTGATGCGTTGAGCGAATTGATTTTTCCTTTAAGAGGAAGTGAAACAATTGCGTCACATTTCTCACGCACAAGTCGGCTGATGCCCTTGCCTTCGTTTCCGATAACTATCGCTGCAGCACCGGAAAAGTCGCATTTGGTGTAGTCTGTGCCGTTCATATCGGCTCCGTATACCCAGATGTTCTTTTCCTTGAGCTCGTCAATAACTTGGGATATGTTGTTAACTCTGGCTACAGGTACGT
>JAUMXP010000006.1:0-18210 GCA_030529125.1 Eubacteriales bacterium
GGTGTATCGGACTACACACCTTGTTTTGAACAGATTGACTCAATTAAACTGCTGTTCCCAGATACGGAGAAAATCGGAGCTGTATATTTAGCTACTGATGCCAGCTCTGTTACACAGGCGTTGATTGGCGAAAAAGAAGCACAGACAGAGAATGTTGACATTCCTTATGTCAAATATCCTGTTAAGGATTTAGATGAGCTTAAAGATTCTTTTGATACAATGCTTGATGATGGGGTAGATGTAATCTATGCACCTATCGACAAGTTTATCACTAAGAATATAGATGAGTTAGTTGATTTCTCTTACGAAAACAAGGTTCCGATTATCTGTGGTGATACCGATATGCTCGCCGAAGGATGCTTCTCGACATGTGTGATCAGCTATCCGTCTATCGGTGTTGCAGCTGGCACTTTGGTACTCGATATTTTATATGGCGACGCTGAGCCTGCGACTACGCCTATTACGTATATTTACGAATGTTACTTGCATATAAATGAAGAGGCTATGGAAGAGTTAGATATTGAGCTCTCTGACGAAGTTATGGCTGAGGCTATAATGGAGTGATTATACGCCCTTTTGTAAATTAATTGTTAAGTGACAAAAAACACTTGATTTTTTACATATTTTGGTTTAAAATATAATTAGCACTCGAAAAGCGCGAGTGCTAATTTCTTTATCAAACCTAAGGAGGATTTATATATGACTATTAAACCACTTATCGACAGAGTAGTATTGAAGCTCGATAATGCTGAGCAGACTACTGCTTCAGGTATAGTTCTTTCATCACAGGCACAGGAGAAGCCACAGTACGCTAACGTTGTTGCTGTAGGTCCTGGCGGCATTGTAGATGGCAACGAAGTTAAGATGTATGTTAAAGTAGGCGATAAGGTAATCGCTTCTAAATACGCAGGCACAGAGGTTAAAATTGATGGCGAAGAATACACTATCGTTCGTCAGTCAGATATTTTAGCTATTGTAGAATAAGTAGGAGGTAATTGAATATGGCAAAACAGATTGCATACGGTGAGGAAGCTAGAAAAGCCCTCCAGACTGGTATCGACAAGCTTGCTGATACCGTTAAAATTACATTAGGCCCTAAAGGAAGAAATGTTGTTATCGATAAGAAGTTCGGTGCACCTCTCATCACAAACGATGGTGTTACTATTGCTAAGGAAATAGAGCTTGAAGACGCTTTTGAGAATATGGGTGCTCAGCTCGTTAAAGAAGTTTCTATCAAAACTAACGATATTGCAGGCGACGGTACAACTACAGCTACTTTGCTTGCACAGGCTCTTATCCGTGAAGGTATGAAAAACGTAGCTGCAGGTGCTAACCCTATGGTATTGAAGAAAGGTATTCAGCTAGCTGTAGACGAAGCAGTCAAAGCTATCGTTGCTAATTCACAGCAGGTTAAGGGTACTGAGGATATAGCTAGGGTTGCTACTGTTTCTTCTGCTGATGAGTACATCGGTAACCTTATCGCTGAAGCTATGGAAAAGGTTTCTAAAGATGGTGTTATCACTGTTGAAGAGTCAAAAACAGCTGAGACATACTCAGAAGTTGTTGAAGGTATGATGTTCGACAGAGGTTAC
Source organism: Eubacteriales bacterium (assembly GCA_030529125.1). Classification (GTDB taxonomy): domain Bacteria; phylum Bacillota; class Clostridia; order Oscillospirales; family Acutalibacteraceae; genus Ruminococcoides. The sequence continues at coordinate 1,593 of JAUMXP010000006.1, forward strand.
ATCGCTCCATATATGGTAACTGATACAGACAAGATGATTGCTGACATTGATGACGCGTTGATCTTGATCACAGATAAGAAGATTTCTACTACACAGGAGATTCTGCCACTTTTAGAGCAGATTGTTCAGTCAGGCAGAAAGCTCGTTATTATCGCTGAAGATGTAGAGGGCGAAGCTCTCACAACTCTTGTACTCAATAAGCTCAGAGGTACTTTCACTTGTGTTGCTGTTAAGGCTCCTGGCTTTGGTGACAGAAGAAAAGAGATGCTTCAGGATATCGCTATTCTTACTGGCGGTACTGTTATTACATCAGACCTTGGTTTAGAGCTGAAAGATGCTACAATCGAGCAGTGCGGTCGTGCAAGACAGGTAAAGATTTCTAAGGAAGATACTATCATCGTTGACGGTGCAGGTCACGAAGCTGAAATCAAGAACCGTGTAGCACACATTCGTCAGCAGATTGAAACTACAACATCTGATTTCGACAGAGAAAAGCTCCAGGAACGTCTCGCGAAACTTGCAGGCGGTGTTGCTGTTATTAAGGTTGGTGCTGCAACAGAAATCGAGATGAAAGAGAAGAAGCTTAGAATAGAAGATGCTCTTTCAGCTACAAAAGCAGCTGTTGAAGAAGGTATAGTAGCAGGTGGTGGCGTAGCTTTAGTTAATGCTACATCAGCAGTAGAAGCTCTGATTTCAACTGTAAACGGTGATGTTAAAACAGGTGTACAGATTGTACTCAAAGTGCTCGAAGCTCCTATCAAGCAGATTGCTTTAAATGCAGGTTTAGAGGGTTCTGTTATCGTTGAAAACATCAAGAAAGCAGATAAAATCGGTTATGGTTTCAACGCTCTTACTGAAGAGTATACCGATATGATTGAAGCAGGTATTGTTGACCCTACTAAGGTAACTCGCTCTGCTTTACAGCATGCTGCGTCAGTTGCAGCTATGGTTCTCACAACTGAGTCTTTAGTTGCTGACATCAAAGAACCTGCTGCCATAGCTGCTCCAGCTCCTGATATGGGCGGTATGTATTAATTCTATTTAGGAAATATAAATTCGCATAAAGAAACACCGTGTGGATTCACACGGTGTTTTTGTTTTATGTAAAAGTATAAATTTAATTAAAATTCCTGTTTAACTGAGCGTTCAAAAAGTTTACCTAATTCTGTTTTGAAGTCTTTATTCTCAAAAAGAATATTGTATATACCTGTTGTGATAGGCATATCGACGTTATATTTTTGGCTCAATAGGTACAGAGCCTTTGATGTCATAACACCTTCTGCGAGTTTTTCGAATTTTTCACCCTGTGCGTATGCTTCGCCGTAACGTCTGTTGTGGCTCCATGGGGAGAACAGTGTTGCTTCGTAGTCGCCTAAGTGACATAGACCGTATGCAGAGAGCTCGTTGCCGCCGAGTGCACAGATGAGTCGGCTGATTTCTCGTGTGCTTCGTGCCATTAATGCGCCTTTGAGTGATGTATATCCGATACCATCGAGCATACCAGCAGCAATACCGATTACATTTTTTGCAGCAGCGCCAATTTCGCTACCGATAAGGTCGGTGCCTATATAGAATCTGATGAGCTCAGATGAAAACTCGTTAACGAGTTTCTGCTTAATATCTTCATTTTTAGAGTCTATTACCATGCAGTTAGGGATACCTTTAACATAGTCCTGAGGATGTCCCGGGCCTACCCATACAGCAATAGGTGTTTTGCTTTCATCGACAAAATCAGCTACAACCTGACTTAGTCTGCATCCTGTGTTAACCTCAACACCCTTCATACATAGTACTATAGTTTTGCCTTCCAGAGGATATTTTGCAATATCTGTCATATATGAGCGCAGGTATTGTGATGAAATCGAAATAACGATAGTTTCAGCATGGTTAACTGCATGCTCAAGGTCTGAGGTAACCTCTATGGACTCAGGATATGTAAGATAGTCGTTTTTATGTGTAGATTGAAGCTGGATGAGTTCAGGTGCATCAGCTAAACCGCATGAGATAACGTCGTGTCCGATTTTATCAAGATACCATGCGATACAGCTACCCCAACGACCGCAGCCTAAAACAGAAATTTTCATAGGTTTCTCCAAAATATGTGATTATAGTTATCCCGCCTGACCGTATCAGCTTAATATAACCTGCCTACGAATATGACAGGTGGGTGTCCACCCGACAGCTTTAGGCTCCCTTCGTCCCGATAGGGGAGGTCTGCACACCACTGACGGAGTTAAACTCCCGATTTAAAGGTTGTAGGGTTATTTTCGCTGATTCGCGCATCAGGCAGGATGCAAAATTATTCTTCAGAAAAGAGCTTTTCGAATCTTTCTTCAAAAATCTCAGCTAGCTCATCGAGCAGAGCATCGTCATCAACTTCAGCGAGCTGTTCCTCGCCGTTTTCTTCGATAACTTCCATAATGTAGTATTCGCCTTCGTCTGCGATAGCCTGTTCAGCATCGTCAAAAACAGGGTAGAGGGCGTAGAAAAGTCCTTTATCGTTTTCGATTGTATCAAGAATCTCAAAATTATGTTCAACATTCTGATCATCAATCAGTGTAATCAAATCTGGTGCGAAATCTTTATCCATAGTATTTCCACTCCTTTTTAAGTTTATAATAATTTTACCCTTTATAGCACTAATAGTCAAGGATATATACTCACATTATTTTGACAAATATATAAATAATACGTGCTTTTTAGTTATATTAACCAAATTTGTGATTAGTATTGAAAAAAAGGGATTTCTGGTGTATAATATCTTAAAATTTTTATTATTTGTTTAACTTTTTTCGGAGGTATCAAATGATTCTCAGAGCATTTGAAAAACTCCCTGAAGAATTCAGAAATGATGAAGTAAAGCGATATTACGACATTCTGTATAAAAAGCGTAAGAGCCTAGTATTTAAGCGTATAACTGATATTATTATATCACTTTTTATGATAGTTTTACTACTTTTACCTATGCTTATTATTGCTATTCTCATCAAATGTACTTCTAAGGGACCTGTTTTGTACAAGCAGGAACGAGTTACAATATATGGTAAAAAATTCAGGATACTTAAATTCCGTTCTATGCAGGTTGGTTCTGACTCTTGCGGTGAACTACTGACATATAAAAACGATAACCGTATCACAAAAATCGGCAGAGTGCTTCGTAAATTACGACTTGACGAGTTACCACAGATTTTTCATGTTTTTACAGGTAAGATGAGTATCGTAGGTACACGTCCTGAGGTAACCAAGTACGTTGAGTGCTATACACCTGTTATGTACGCTACTTTGTTGATGCCTGCGGGTATTACCTCTTTGGCTAGTATCAAGTACAAGGATGAAGACAGAATTATCGGTGAGGTTGATGACCCTAAGAAGATTGACGAAATCTACACAACTGAGATTCTGCCACAAAAGATGAAATATAACTTAAAATATATCGAAAGATTCGGCTTTAGACGTGATATGTATCTTATGATGAAAACCGTCAAGCAGGTTCTTTTCTGATAACACAATATAAATCAGGTCACTGTAAAAAGGAGTGAACCAAATGGAAAAATTCAGAGACATTTTTACTGACACTTCTCTGTTTAGAAGATGCTATATTTTCTGCTCTTTCTTTATTCATATTTCGTTTGTTCAGATTCCTGCTTATGTGCTCCTGGTTTTTTTGTTTTTGTGGGGTATTTTCCTGCTTATTTATAATCAGATTAAACGCAAGACTATCTCAAATACACGTTTTGGCTTCTGGCTTGTAGCGTTTCTTATAACTACTACAATCACTATGCTTTTACATATTGGCGACAACTTCTTGTTTAATTTGATTATTCAGTTGCACGTTTCTATATGTTTCTTTATTTTGTATGGTTTGCATACTGAGAAACATCTTAATTTCAGACGTGAACTCTACACTATATGCGAGTTTGTAGTATATACTACTACTATTGTCGGTGTTATCGGACTTGCGTTTCTTATGGCAGGTATCAGCTTTGAGGTTGAGTCTATTAAGTTCATTATTTACGAGAACCGATTCACCGGTTTTTATAGTAATCCTAACGCACTTGGATTTATCTGTGTTGTTGCTATGCTGTGTATACACATGCTCACAAAGATTAACTTCATTGACCTTTCGGGAAAAACCAGAGTATCACGCATCTGGCTGTTGACCTGTTTGCTTGTTAATGGTGTATCGCTGTTTTTATGTGACTCTAACGGCGCGATTATGCTTATGGTCTGCTATGTTATCGTTTTTGTTTTGTTCAAAATGTTTGGTGCAGAACATGGCTATAATAAAAAGCAGGTAATGTTAAGAATGGGTGCTTGTGCTGTCGCAGGTTTGTTTATTGTTGGCACATTCTTTGTTGTCAGAGATATATGCCAGACCGGATTTGTAGAAGTTATCAGTGCTGTTGAAGGCTCTAGCGGTGTAACTGAAGAAGTTGATAATGATTCTATGATAGATTCAACTGGTCGAGTTACTTTTACACATGAGAATAAAAACATCGACAGTGGTAGATTCAAGCTGTGGGATCAGGCTGTGCAGATGTTCTGCGACCATCCTGTTTTCGGTATAGGCAGGGGTAATATCTACGATTATGGTGCAGAAAAATTTGAGAAAGGCATACATTTGTCGCATCTTTATGGAGATACTCTCGCTGCATATACAACTGATTTCCACAACGGATATCTGACCTTGCTTGTGTGTGCAGGTGCAGTTGGTTTCCTTATATTCGTTGTGTTTGGCTTTATTTTTGCTAAGCATATCACAGTTTATGTGTTCAAATCAAAGAACTTAAACGACAGTATATTACCGTGCCTGTTCTCGTTCTTATGTGCTTATCTCGTGTATTCGTTTATCGAGAAAACACTTATTTACGATGTATCGTTCAGAGTAATGTTTTTCTGGCTTATTCTGGGCTATGTCGGTTGTTTCTTACGTATGTATGAACCTGATACGAACAGTACGGTCAGCATATTTAAGAAAAAAATAAAAAAAACATTTTTATGGTAAGTGTTTATACGCTTAATATCTGCATAAATACTTGTAAAAATCATAAATATAGGCTATAATATCCATAACTATAGTTATGGATATTTTTTTGTGGGTGATTTTATGAATTACGGATTTATAAAAACTGCATGCGCTACTCCAACAATCAAAGTAGGGGACTGTATATATAACAGCGAACAGATTGTATCTCAGATTTTGTTTGCTTCTCAGCATACAAGCTCGCTTGTTGTATTTCCTGAGCTATGTGTCACAGGATATACCTGTGGTGATATGTTCCTTAATAGATTTCTGATTGAACAGGCTCAGCAGGCACTTAAACACATATTGCTTAAGACAAAGATGTTATCAATAATCTCAGTAGTAGGTGTTCCAGTAGCCGTAGATGATGCTTTGTACAACTGCGCCGCGGTTATCTATAAAGGTGAGATTTTAGGTCTTGTTCCAAAGACCAATCTTCCTAACTATAACGAGTTCAACGAGTCGCGTTATTTTACATCAGGCAAAGATATACACAAGGTTATCAAATTTGCCGATCAGGATGTTTTGCTTTCTTCTAAGCTTGTGTTCTCATGCAACCAGATTAAAGAATTTAAGTTTGCTATAGAGATTTCTGAAGATATGATGGTGCCTTGTTCACCTTCTTTGAATTTGGTAACTAACGGTAAGGCAACAGTTATTTGTAATATTGCTGCAAGCAGTGAATATGCAGGTAAGTCACAGTACCGCAAAGATTTAGTCAGACTTACAAGCGGAAAGCTCAAATGCGCTTACCTCTATGCTTCTTCAGGCCCAGGGGAGAGTACAACCGACGCGGTTTATTCAGCTCATAATATTATTGCTGAAAATGCTTCTGTTTTAGCTGAGAGTGTTAAGTTTTCAGAGAATGTTACTTTTGCTGATATTGATGTACAGAAGATTATAGCAGAACGCAGAAAAAATAATAATTTCACATCAACAAGCGACAATAGTGATATTCATTACGTTGATTTTGATATAACTTTAAGACAAACAAGACTCAATCGTAAATTCAGAAAGTATCCGTTTATTCCATCTGAAAAAGCTCAATTAAAAGACAGATGCGAAGATATTCTGACAATGCAGTCTATCGGTCTTGCTACCAGAATGCAAAGTGCTAACATTGAGCATCTTGTACTAGGAATTTCAGGCGGACTTGACAGTACGCTAGCTCTTATCATCAGTATCAAAGCACTCGATATACTCGGCTTAAGCCATAAGAACTTGCACGCTATATCGATGCCATGTTTTGGTACCACACATCGCACAAAGTCTAACGCTGAGAAACTCTCAGTAGCTTATGGTGCAGACTTTGAAGAGATTGATATTACAAGATCTGTCAGACAGCACTTTATCGATATTGGCCAGAGTGAGGATGATTTCAGCACTACTTACGAGAACGCTCAGGCACGCCAGCGAACAATGGTTCTTATGGATGTTGCTAATAAGATAGGCGCTTTAGTTGTTGGTACAGGTGATATGTCTGAACTTGCGCTTGGCTGGGCTACTTATAATGGTGACCATATGTCTATGTATGCTGTTAACGCATCGGTTCCTAAGACACTTGTCCGTTGTCTTGTTGAATACGAAACCTATCTTGTATCTGCTGAGATTTCGGCTATTATCAGAGATATTCTTGATACTCCGGTTTCTCCTGAATTACTACCACCTAACAGTAACGGTGAGATTTCTCAGATTACTGAAAACGTGGTGGGTCCTTATGAACTGCATGATTTCTTCCTGTATTACCTTGTCAGATACGGATTCTCACCTGAAAAGATTTTTTATCTTGCGTTAAAGACATTTGAAGGTGATTATGATAGATATGTAATCAAAAAATGGATGCAGAAGTTCTTTATACGTTTCTTTACACAGCAGTATAAACGTTCATGTATGCCTGATGGTCCTAAGGTTGGCTCTATTAGTCTTTCTCCTAGAGGCGACTTTAAGATGCCGTCTGATATGCAGATGAAACAGTGGATTGATCGTATTAATGAATTATAATCCCCATTTGGTTTATAATAGCTACGGTGATATGTGTGAAAATTTATCTTAAACGTGATACGTCAGAGGAAAATTCAAGATATATCGTCTACACTGAATCAGGCGATGAAAAATACAAGGTTGTTGGAAAGCGCAAGGCATCATTTGAGCGAGCTTATGTTATGCTTAAAGATGATTGTGTAGCTAAAATCCGCGATACTCACCTTGGTGTTATCAGGACGTACTATGTCACTACGAAGGAAAATAATTTTCACATTGTTATGACTTTATCACGGGATAAAGTTTCTATAGCATATCATGGGGTTAGTTTGCACATAAGAGGAGATGTGCTTAATAAATCCTATGATATCCTTAATATTGATAATTCAGTTGTTGCCTGTGTGTGCAGAAGATTTAGCGACAAAGGCGATGCACTGGAAATAAACATTAATGATAATAATTTCGAGATGGCTTGTATAGCTAGTGCTATCTGCCTTGATAGTGTGTGCACTACAGACAGCCTTGTTTTACAAGCAACTTAACGGAGGTTAGTATGGATAAATTATTAAAAATACTCAGCGAAAATTCTGCTTATACAACTCAGCAGTTAGCTCTTATGCTCAATGAACCTGAAGACTATATCAAGGCTCAGATCAAAGAGTACGAAGATAACGGCACTATCAGGGGTTACCAGGCTATGGTTAACTGGGAGAACGTTCCTGATGCCGGAGTTATGGCTATTATTGAGCTTAAAGTTACCCCACAGAAAGAAAAAGGCTTTGATGAGGTAGCGGAAAAAGTAATGATGTTCGAAGAAGTTTCTTCTGTTTATCTCATGGCAGGTTCATACGACCTTGCGCTTATTGTTAAGGGTGAAACTATTCAGGATGTTTCATCTTTTGTATCTAAAAAATTATCAGCTCTTGAGGGTATTGTATCTACTGCAACTCACTTCTTACTCAAGAGATATAAAGAAGGTTCTGTCGCTTTAGTTGACGTTGACGAGCCAACTGACAGAAGGGAAATGATTGTGTGATTGATTACAACAGTAAGATAAATGACTCTATCAAGAGCGTTAAACCATCTGGTATCAGAAAGTTCTTTGATATAGTCAATGAGATGGATAACGTCATCTCGCTCAGTATCGGTGAACCTGATTTTAAAACACCATGGCACATCAGAAAAGCAGGTATCGACTCGCTTGAGATGGGCAGAACATGGTATACTCCTAATCGCGGCTTTGCACAACTGAGAAACGAGATTTCAGAGTATATGAAGCGTAAGTGTAACCTTACATATTCACCTGACAGTGAGGTTGTTGTAACCGTTGGTGGTAGTGAGGCTATCGATATAGCTATCCGTTGTCTGGTAGGAAAAGGTGACGAGGTGCTTATTCCTCAGCCTTCATTTGTTTGTTACGAGCCACTGACTATTATGGCTAAGGCTACTCCGGTTATTATTGAGACAACTATGGAGAACAACTTCAGACTGACAGTAGAGGATATTAAGAGTAAAATTACTGATAAAACAAAACTTCTGATACTACCTTTCCCTAATAACCCAACAGGCGCTATTATGGAGAGAGAAGATCTTGAGGAGATTGCCAAGCTTGTGCTTGAACATGATCTTATGGTCTTATCTGACGAGATTTACTCTGAGTTAACCTATGGTGATAATACTCATGTATCTATTGCGTCAATAGAAGGTATGAAAGAACGTACTATTGTTATCAACGGTTTCTCAAAGAGCTATGCTATGACAGGCTGGAGACTCGGCTTTGCGTGTGGTCCTAAAGAAATTATTGAGATGATGACAAAACTACATCAGTTCTGCATTATGTCTGCTCCTACTACTGCGCAGTACGCAGCTATAGAAGCGCTGAAAAACGGTGACGACGATATTGCCTATATGCGTGATCAGTATGATATGAGACGCAGACTGGTTGTAGGTAGTCTTAATAAAATGGGACTTACTTGTTTCGAACCTAAGGGTGCCTTTTACTGTTTTCCTTGTATAAAATCAACCGGTCTTACATCAGAAGAATTTTGTACAAGACTTCTGCATTCAAAGCACGTAGCGCTTGTACCGGGCAGTGCGTTCGGTGAGTGCGGTGAGGGCTATGTACGCCTTTCTTATTCTTATTCTCTCAAACATCTTAAAAAGGCACTCACTCTTATTGAGGATTTTTTAAAGGAGCTTTAATATGCAACTGAAAGTTCAGGCCCCTGCAAAAATTAATTTATCGCTTGATATTTTAGGTAAGCGACCTGATGGTTACCACGAAGTATCTATGGTTATGCAGGCAGTGTCGCTTTATGATATTGTCACTGTATCAGACGAAGTAGCAGATTGTAAGCAAAGCGATGTATTGGTTACTTGCGACGTAGCGGGTATTCCTACTGATGAATCTAATATTGTGTGTAAAGCATACAGAGCTTTTTTGAGATACACTGCAGTTGAGCCTAAAAAAATCTCGATTGATATTCAGAAGAATATTCCATCTCAGGCAGGTTTAGCTGGTGGCAGCACTGACGCTGCAGCTGTGATTTTAGCTCTTAACAGGATATTTGATACGAAACTGACTACTGAGCAGATGTGTGAAATAGGCACTAATGTTGGAGCTGATGTACCGTTTTGTATCGTAGGCGGTACTAAGCTTGCTAGCGGTATAGGCACAACTATGTCTAAGCTACCTTCGCTTACTAAATGTGATATTCTTATATGTAAACCTGATGTCAGCGTCTCTACTGCGCAGGCTTATGAGAAAGCTGATAGCAGAGAAAGCAAGATGTTTGTTGCCACTGAAGAAGTTGTTAAGCATATTTTTCATCGTAATTTAAGAGCGGTTTCTCAGTGCTTGTACAACGACTTCGAGGCTGTTATGCAGATTCCTCAGATAAGCGATATAAAGAAGCTTATGCTCAAGAATAAAGCACTTGGTGCTTGTATGAGCGGTTCGGGTTCTGCTGTGTTTGGTATTTTTCTTAATGAGAAAAAAGCTGCTAAGTGCAAAGATAAGATGTCTGAGCAATTCGATAAGCTCTTTTTGTGCACTCCAATCAAAGATGGTTGCAAAATTGTATAAACTCTAAAAACTTGCCTATACTCAAGTTATCTTGAAAGGCAGGTTTTTTTATATGAAATTATTCATGAAAATATTGGTTTCTACTATTGTTGTAGCGGTTATGTTCAGTGTAGTACCATTTCAGTCGACTTGTAAAGAACTCGAAAACGATGTTTTGCGATTACATATTATCGCTAATTCAGATACTGAAGAAGATCAGGATTTAAAGCTCAAAGTGCGTGACAGTGTGCTCACTGCTGTATCCAAGCTTTATGATGATGTAACTACTAAGGAAGAGGCAAAAGAGATAACTCAGAACAACCTACCGCTAGTTATAGACACAGCGCAAGACGTAGTGAAAAAGTATAGTAAGGACTATGAAGTAGAGGCACGAGTTACAAACAAATTCTTTGATACAAGATACTACGATGAGTTTACTATGCCGGCAGGTATGTATGACACTCTGGAGATAAAAATAGGAGAAGCCAAAGGTAAGAATTGGTGGTGCGTTATGTTCCCGACACTATGCGTTGGTGCATCATCAAAAGAAAGTATGCAAGAAGACTTATCGTCTGATGAATATGAGGTTATTACCGGTGACGATTATGTCTTCAAATTTAAAATTGTAGAATTTTTTGAGAAAATATGTTCTTATTTCCGTTGATGTACTGTTTATTGGACAGTATATGTGATAAGATTTTTATACTAAACAATTACGGAGAATAATATGCTGCATTTTGTATTGGGCACCACTGGTGTAGGAAAAACAGAATATTTGTACGACAATGTTTGTAAGCTTGCAAAAAACGGTGACGATAGACTTATGTTTATTGTACCTGACCAGGCATCTTTCAGCACTGAGAAAGCTTTTCTTGAGCTGCTGGGGCCTAAGGTTTCCCGTAATATTAAGGTCTTCGGATTTTCGCGCTTGTGTGACTATGTTTTTGAGCAAAGCGGCAATCGTTTTATGTCATTTGCTGACGAGGGTATACGTAATGTTGTTATGAATTTTGCTGTTGAGCAGGTAGGGGATAGTCTCGACCTGTTTTCTAAGCGAGCAAAAGCTACGGACCTATCACAATTAATTCTTAATTCTGTTAAAGAATATAAAAAGTGCTCTATTACTTCTCAGATGCTCTATGATGCAGCAGATAAAGTATCAGACGAAACACTCAGTAAAAAGCTGTATGAAACAGCCTTATTGTACGATGCGTACGATGCACTTATTGAAAAAAGCTACATCGACCCGCTTGATTCATTAACTCATGTCTGCAAAATGCTGAGTGATAAACCACTGTTTGATAACTACACTATCGTTGTAGATTCTTTCTATGGCTTTACATATCAGGAGTATGAGCTCCTTGAGATACTTCTTAAGCAGTGCAAGGATATGTATGTTGCATTAACTACAGATAATACAGATTCTATAAACGGTGATTTGTTCTTTGTATCTGACAGAACAAAGAAACGTCTGTCTTCTATAGCTAAGAATAATGATATTCCGATTGCTACTCCTGTTACTTTGTATGAGAATACTCGTTTTAATAATAGCGAGCTGAAAGCAATAGAAGAGAATATATTCAGACTACAAAAAGAAAGAGAAAACTACTCAGGTGATTCACTCAAAATTTACGAAGCTAAGAATATATACGACGAAGCTGAGTTTGTAGCTAGAAGTATAAAGAAACTTGTTATTGAAAACAACTATGAGTTTTCTGATATTGCCGTAATAACTCGTCAGAGCGATAAATATCTTGGCATACTTGATACTATGCTACAAAAATATGGCATCAACTACTTTATGGACAAGCCACAGGATATTGATACTAAACCATTGATTAAGTTTATTATGGCTTGTTTTGATGTTGTCACAGGTGGCTTCGACAAAGATGATGTGCTAGCACTCTTGAAAACCGGGCTTACTGATGTGACAGTTGAGCAGATAGCTGATTTTGAAAACTACATATTTATCTGGGACATTAACGGAAAGCAGTTTTTCGATGAGTTCACGCTTAATCCTAGAGGCTTTGCCGAGAACTTCACTGAAGCTGACATAAAACTATTAAGCCAAGTAGAGAATACCAGAAAAACTATTATAGATAATCTCAAAACCTTTTATTTTGACTCAAAGGATACAACTGCTTCAGAGATTTCGAAAGCGTTGATGAAGCTTATTTACCGTCTTAACTGCAAAGAAAACCTGAATAAACTTTGCGACTCTTTAGAGAAGAATAACGAGCTTTCACTATGTGCTGAGCAAATCAGACTATACAACATTTTTATCGAAATCCTTGATAAGATGGTGAAAGTGTTCGGCGATTATTCTATTAGTGCTAAGCGCTTTTCAGAGCTGTTGCATATTAATTTTGTCAATACAGATATTTCGTTTATACCGCATGGGATAGATCAGGTGGACGTTGCGTGTGCTGACCGATCTTTGATTGAAGATAAAAAAGCAGTTTTTGTTATCGGTGCTGTCGAGGGTGAATTCCCACATACACCGGTTGAATCAGGCGTGTATTCTGACGATGAACGCAATGTGTTGAGTGACTTAGGAATCACTTTGTCTGACTCTGTTGCGCAGCTTGTTCCTACAGAAAAGTTTTTGGCATATAAAGCACTCACCAGTGCCACCGATAAGTTGTATGTATCCTACAGTACGTTTTCTTTAAGTGGCGAAAAGCTTGCACCATCAGCTATAGTCAGTGAGCTTACTGACATATTTGATAATATAAGGCTATATACTTCTGTGGATTACACTATGGAGGATAATCTGTGGTGTGAGCAATCAGCGTTTGAATATTTTGTAAAGCATTACGATAAGTCTAACGCTGATATTAAGAAACTGCGCGAGTATTTTTCTAGTAGAGATGGCTACAAAGATATTATTGCATCCATTGAAAACTCTAAAGCAAAAACTAAGAAGCGTATCACTGACCCTGAGCTTGCTAAAAAGATATTCAACCCTAAGATGGAGCTTTCTGCATCTCAGATTGATAATTTTCAGCAATGTAAATTCAGATATTTTTGCAATTATGGTTTGCGTATACGCGAGCGCAGACAAGCGGTTATTGGTTCATTGGAATATGGTACTTTGATCCACTATGTTATGGAGCAGTTCTTCAAAAATCACTGTACTGATGATTTTTCTACAATAACTGAAGAAGCAGTAACTTGTGAAGTCGCTCAACTGCTTGATTACTATGTGGAACACTTCTTGGGTGGTACAGAGAATAAGAGTAGCAGATTTATGTATCTGTATAACCGCATGAAACGCACTGCTACAAGCATTGTGTATCGTGTTGTACAGGAATTTGCTCAGTCAAAGTTCAGACCTGTAGAATTTGAATTTTCGATTGGTGATGATATTGATTACTACACCCTTCAACTTAACGACGAGATTAGCGTTAAGATCAAAGGTAGCATAGATCGTGTCGACATCATGGAGAATAACGGAAAGAAGTATATCCGCGTAGTTGATTACAAAACAGGTAGCAAAACTTTCAAGTTGTCAGATGTACTGTATGGCATTAATCTACAGATGCTTATTTATATGTCTGCTCTTAATAGAAATGGCAAATCATATTTCGGTGATGACATAACTCCTGCTGGTGTACTGTATATGCCGGCTATTGCACCTGCTGCTAATGTTACCCAGTCAGATCCGCTAAAAAAAGCTAAAGCCAAGGCTGAGAGTAAACGTAAGATGTTCGGCTTTATTTTAGACGACATTGATGTAGTCAAAGGTATGGAAGAGAATGTAGCAGGTGAGTATATTCCTGTAACATTAAAGAACGATGTGCTTGTTGATAGCACTGACAGCCTTGCTACCTTGGAGCAGTTTGGTGCACTGTTTTCACAGGTGGATAAAACAGTCACTGAAATGGCGAAATCACTGTGTGACGGTGATGTCGCAGCCATACCGCTCAAAGGTGACCACGAGCCATGCTCATGGTGTGTGTATAACTGCGCTTGCGGTTACGAAGATGGCGACGAGTGTATTGAAGTATCTAAGTTTGATAAAGAAACTGTATATAGCGTATTGATGGGAGAGGGGGAGCAGAATAATGATGAACTGGACTGATAGCCAACGTCAGGCTATATATGCCAAAGGCGGTTCTGTGATTGTTTCTGCTGCTGCTGGTTCGGGTAAAACTGCTGTTTTAGTCGAGCGTGTTATCTCTCGTATTACCGATACCGAGAACCCTATTGATGCTGACAAAATTTTGGTAGTTACATATACACGTGCTGCTGCTGCACAGTTAAAAGAACGCCTCACAAAGAAACTGTCTGAGCTTATTAAGGAAGACCCGTTCAACAAACATTTGTTAAGACAGAAAACTTTACTTAATAAAGCACACATCTCAACAATACACGGCTTTTGTTCATCTGTTATTAAAGAATTTTTCTATGTTCTTAATATTGAGCGTAATTTCAGAATTGCTGATGACAGCGAGATAGCGCTAATTAAAAGCGATGCTTTGCGTCTGACTTTAGATTCGATGTACGCTGACGCTGAGCCTGACTTTTTCCGTCTTGTCGAAGCATTCAGCTCTCATCGTGATGACAAAGAATTGCAGAAGGTAATACTGAAAATTTACGAGTTTTTAGTGTCCCATCCTTATCCACAGTGGTGGATAGATGAAAAGCTGAAAATGTTCAGCGATTTTTCTAGTGTTACCGAGTCAGCGTGGTATAAGTTGATTATAGATTACGCAAAAGATATATACAGCTTTATGGAGAACTTAGTAGATTCTTCATATAAGCAGCTTGATACAGAGCCTGTAATAAGCGAAAAGCTATCACCGCTTTTAGAATCTGATGCTCAGTTTTTAGAGCGCTTGGAGTTTGCTCTTTCTCATCCGACGATTAAAGGTATAAATGATGTACTTGATAGTTTTGTATCAGGTAAAATATCAGGACTTAATGAGTATAAAGACCACCCTGCAAAGCTCACTGTTCAAGCAAACCGCAAAACATTCAAAGATAAAATTACACAGCTTAAGAAGTTGTTTGCTTTTTCAGAGCAAGAGTGTAAGGAACATATATCTGAGCTTTATGTGATTTCTACACAGCTGTTTAATTGCGTTAATCAGTTTACACAGAATTTCCAACGATTAAAAGCAATGAAGAAAGTTGCTGACTATTCAGATCTTGAGCACTGGACAATCAAGCTTCTTGTCGACGAGAATACTCGTGAGCGCACTGATGTTGCGATTAAGCTTTCGTCAAGATTTGAAGAGATAATGGTAGATGAATATCAGGATGCAAATGAAACACAAGATCTTATATTCTCATCTATCAGTAATAATAACGAAAACCTGTTCTTCGTTGGAGACGTAAAGCAGAGTATTTACGGCTTCAGACAGGCTATGCCACAGCTGTTTCTGAATAGAAAGAAATCCTCGTTTGATTACAACGAGGATGACCCGATGTTTCCTGCGAAAATCCTGCTTGATATGAATTTCCGCAGTATAAATGGTGTTACTGATATTGTTAATTTCTATTTTTCTAAGCTGATGAGTGAGTCTGTCGGTGACATCAGGTATGATAACACCGAGAGCCTTAAGTGTGGTGCAAAATACGACGAAGAAACCGACCCGAGTGTTGAGTATTATCTGCTTGATCAAAGCGAACTTGAAGAACCTGACACCCCTGTATTAGAAGCAGAATTTGTTGCTGAAATGATTCATAGAATGATAAGTGAGCGTTATCAGGTCAAAGACGGCGACTCTTACAGAGACGTAACATACGGCGACTTTGCAGTGCTTATGAGGAAGAAAGCAAATGCACCTGTCTTTACAGATACTCTGATTTCCTATGGTATACCTGCTTTCTGTGAGGTTACATCAAGCTTTATAAACGCTCCTGAGATTAATAATATACTTAACCTATTATGCGTTATTGATAATCCTGCGTTGGATGTTGAGCTCTTGTCGGTGTTGATGAGCCCTATGTTTGGATTTACTCCTGATGATTTAGTTAATATCAGGTGTGATTCACGATACTCTACTTTGTATCGTGCTGTACTTATTAGTGCACAAAATGGCTGTGAGAAGTGTCAGCACTTCATAGATGAGCTATCGTATTATCGCGATATATGTGTAGTTACACCTGTATCAACCTTGCTTGATATTGTGTATGAGCGCACAGGCTATGTGTCTATCATGTCAGCTCTCACACAGGGTGATATGGCTGAGAGTAATCTCAGATTATTAAAAGACTATGCTAAGAATTTTGAGAATGGTGGTAATAAGGGTTTATCAAGGTTTGTAAACTACCTTATACGCCTAAAACAAGGTGGAGAAGATATAAAAGCATCTAAGGATGTATCGTCTCTGTCTTTGAACGCTGTACGTGTTATGTCTGTTCACGCAAGTAAAGGACTAGAGTTTCCTGTGTGTATTCTTGCTGATACTAATAAGCAGTTTTCGTCTGACCTGTCAGGTGGTGGTAAAACTAAAAAATCATCAGACACAAGAACCACCAACGTGCTGTTGCATTCTGATTATGGTGTTGCAGTTAAGCATAAAGATGAAGTGAATAACGTT
>JAUMXP010000006.1:18220-21449 GCA_030529125.1 Eubacteriales bacterium
TTAGATACCACAATGCCTAGAGAAGCTCTAGCCCTATGTATAAAACGTGACGAAATGAGCGAAGAGCTCAGAGTCCTTTACGTTGCTATGACACGAGCTAAGCAGAAACTCATTATGATTTCAAGTCATAAGAACGTAGAGCAATTTTTAAAGAGAGCGGCATCGAAAATTTTAAGTGACGGTTCTATTTTACCGTATAGCGTAAAAGAATGCTCCTATCTCTCAGACTGGCTTGCTATGTGTGCATTGATTCATCCTGATTGTCAAGAAATCAGAGAAATTTCAGGCTATGATATAGCACCAGATACAACGGTTAATGCCTCAATGAGGATTCAGGTTGTTAAATTATCAGAAAGCGATTATGTTGACACAGATGATATCGAAGATGTAGTAATACAGATTGTAGACACAGAAGACAGCACTGTTATAGATACGCTGAAAACACGTACAGAGTATTTTTATCAAAAAGCAGCTCTGGCGCATCTGCCATCTAAGGTGTCAGCTTCTGAATTATCACATAGGCTATCAGACAAAGTGTTTGATCGTATACTTGATACACCTGCGTTTATGAACGACTCGGCTCTGAGCGCTGCGGACAGAGGCACAGCGTTGCATGAGTTTATGCAGTTTTGCGATTTTGCAAGTGCAAAAGCTGATCTGGAGTCTGAGATTAAGCGATTAACTGATAGTGGTTATTTATCTTTAATTCAGGCAGATTCTATTGACCGCGAAAAAGCAGAAAGATTTATTAATTCTTCTCTTATTGAGCGTTGTATTAATAGCGATAAGGTGTATAAGGAATTCCGCTTCACTATCAAGGTGGATGCTAAACTTGTTGACCCGCAAATTGATGAGGCTTTTGCAGATGAAAAGATAATATTGCAAGGTGCTGTTGACCTTGCATTTGTAGAGAATAATGAGCTTGTTATCGTTGACTACAAAACCGATAGAGTTAAAGACATTAACGACTTGTACGATGTGTATCATAATCAGCTTAAAATCTATAAAACTGCTATGGAACAGTGCACTGATTATAAAGTTAAAGAATGTCTGATTTATTCAATACATTTAGGCCAAAGTCTGAAAATATAATAAGACATAAAGAAAACTCCCCGAATGTTTCGGGGAGTTTTATTGTTAAGCGTTAATTAAAATCTGTTCAGCACATCTCATACCGTCTACAGCAGCAGAGATGATGCCTCCTGCGTAGCCTGCGCCTTCACCGCATGGGTAAAGACCTCTTAAGCTGATGCTCTGTAAAGTGTCATCACGCTTGATTCTGACAGGTGAAGAGCTTCGTGTTTCTGCACCTGTAAGCACTGCATCATAATCTGCAAAACCTCTGAGCTTTTTATCCATAGCTACAATACCCTCACGTAAACTATCTGTTATGTACTGAGGTAAGTAGCTGTCTGTTTTAGCGAATGAAAAACCTGGCTTGTATGATGGGATTACGCTACCGAACGATTTAGTGTTAGTGTCAGATAGGAAATCTCCAACTCGCTGAACTGGAGCTTTGTAGTCGCCTGTGCCTGCAGTGAAAGCAGCACGCTCAATCTTCCTTTGATACTCAACACCTGCTAATACATCTGTAGATTCAAAATCATCTGGATAAACATTAACAAGTAAAGCACAGTTAGAGTTAACAGCATCACGAGCGAAGTCACTCATACCGTTTGTAACTACTGTGTTTTCTTCGCTTTGAGCGGCAACAACCGTGCCACCCGGGCACATACAAAATGTGTACACACCACGTCCGTTTTTAGACTTGATATTCATTTTATAGTCAGCAGCGCCTAGGTGCGGATTATTAGCAAATTCGCCATACTGTGCTCTGTCGATGCTTTCTCTTAGATGCTCGATTCGAACACCAACTGCAAACGGCTTTTGCTCCATGAACAGTTTCATGTTATTAAGCATAGAGAAAGTGTCCCTTGCACTGTGACCGATAGCAAGTACTACATTGTCTGTTTCGATTATTTCCTTAGTGCCATTTTCGCAGGTTGTTTCTATAGAGATTAATTTTCCGTCTTTTTCATTAATAGCTGTAAGCTGTGTATTGAATCTGACTTCGCCACCAAGCGAAATGATATCTTCACGGATATTCTTAACAGTAGCTCTTAGTTTGTCTGTACCTATATGAGGTTTAGCGTTGTATAGAATTTCAGATGGAGCACCATGTCTGACGAATTCGTTAAGTACATTTCTGGAGCGTGAGTCCTTTGTGCCTGTGTTTAGTTTACCGTCTGAGAAAGTGCCAGCACCGCCTTCTCCAAATTGAACGTTAGATTTTGTATCGAGTACTGCGCTGTTCCATAGAGCGTTAACTTTTAAAACACGCTCATCTACATTATCACCGCGTTCAATAACGATCGGTCGTTGACCTGCCTGAGCTAGTATAAGTGCACAAAACATACCTGCAGGTCCAAAACCTACAACGACAGGTCGTTGCTTCAGATCATTTTTATATGGTATGTCGTAGCGGTATTCAGAGGTAATAATTGCATTTTTACTTTTGCATTTAGAGATGACTTTGTTTTCACTGATGTTAGTTGTTACGTTTACAGTTGCGATGTAGTGCACATCGTTTTTGTGTCTTGCGTCAATCGATCTGCGATACAGCGAAATGCTCTCTATAGCATCAGCGTTTGTTCGAAGCTCTCTTATTACAGCGTTTTTTATGTCGGCATCGTTGTAGTTAAGTTTGAGCTTAAGATTATTAATACGTATCATAATTGTTCACCTACACACATACCGCTCGAAAAAGCAAACTGCAGATTAAATCCACCGCACAGACCATCAATATCAATAACTTCACCGCATAGATATACATTCTTAGCTTTTTTACTTTCGAGTGTAGTAGGGTTTATTTCGGAGCCGACTATACCACCGTGAGTAACCTGAGCAGATGAAAAATTGTTGTTCATAAGTGCTTTGAATTTCCACTCGTGTATGGTGCTTGCAAGATTCTTGATTTCTGCGCCTGTTAATTTAGATGCTGACTTTGCTGTGTCAATCATACTGTCTTTTAAAAGAGCTAGTCCGATATTCTTATGGAATAATCCTGTGAAAATCTCAGAAATATTATCGTTTTTATTGAGTTCAAGCCTTTTTTTGAGCATATCTGTAATTTCTGAAAAAGAATAATCAGGTAAAAGCTTAACTATAATCTCAGCGTTTTTCGATTTATTGATTATGCTGGATAAATTAAACACACAAATACCGGATA
>JAUMXP010000104.1:0-735 GCA_030529125.1 Eubacteriales bacterium
GCACGAGTCTGCAAAACTCTGATTCCCCAGTTCAAATCTGGGTGTCGCCTCCAAAGAAAAAGCACTGCAACAGCAGTGCTTTTTTTGCTTTTTCTTACATTTTTCTTGCGCTAGTTATTTGATGTATGTTAAGATAAAAAAGAGGTGATAACATATGTCAAATAATATTAAAGAAAAACTTAAAGAATACAAATTGACTTTTGGTATGCTAAGTAGTGTCCCTTGTACTGAAGATGAAACTACATACTATAATCAGCTGCTTGATAATGGCGGTTCGTTGCCTGAGAATATCCATTGTATTAAGTATAATTGTTATGATAATAATGGCTTAGTACCTCAGGTTGTTAGAAAATATTTTAAATATTTAGATTCTGGTTTAAATGAAAACGAAGTTGCAGAATATCTGACATATAAAAAATTAACTTTACTCAGAACGATTAAAAATTGTTTGGTATTTTTTGTTGTTTTAACTTCTATTTTACTTGGAGCATCATTAATTACCTCTGTTGTAATGCTTAGCATGCTATGATGACTTGCTTCTATAGGGGATGTATATATGAAATGTTGTTATAAATGTGGAGCACAATTACCAGATGACGCTAACTTTTGTGGTTACTGTGGAGTAGCTTGCAAAGTTTGTCACCAAGAACCGATAATTACAGTTGATGAATGTGCTGTTGAAGCTCTGTCACAGCCTACACCATATGTACCTCAAACACCTGTACAGCAACCACA
>JAUMXP010000104.1:745-5624 GCA_030529125.1 Eubacteriales bacterium
CGCAGTGTGCACCTGCACAACCAACACCACCAGTACCGCTTAAGTTGTATATGAATCCTAAAGCTACATTTGCTGGTTACAATTTCAATGTAGTTGATGCAAACGGTAATTTGCTATATAAGGTTGAAAGTGTTGGCAGTATGTATCTTTACAAAGCTCGTATTTGTTACCCTGATGGCACTGAAATTCTCAGAATTGAACAGAGCAAAAAAGCTACATGGATGACACTAAAATTTGAGATATATAGTGGCGATCGATTTATTACACATATAAATCAGGAGATCAGAGGTACGCATTATGTTTATGATGTTCCTGAACTTGGGCTTTTTATAGATGGTAGTAACTACGCTATCAGTATGGATGTTCATAGAAATAATGAAATCATTGCACACGTAGCGAAGAAGGTTTTCTCATTTGGTGATACATACGAGCTCACTGTTAATAACCCTGCAGATGCTCATCTGATGATGGCTGCAGTTATGGTAGTACAGCTTTGTATTGGCCACGCTAGACGCAGGAGAAGAAGATAAAATTTAGTATGATAGGGCGTCTCTCTTTTTGGGAGATGCCTTTTGTTATATATACACTTGCATTTTTATATAAAATATGATACAGTATCATTTGCGCATATGAATATTTGGAGGCTTAGCTCAGCTGGTTAGAGTATCTGCTTGACGTGCAGAGGGTCATTGGTTCGATTCCAATAGTCTCCACCATATAAATAATTCGGAGTACCTTTTGGTGCTCCGAATTTTTACTTTGATATAGTGGTAGCGGTTGGAATCGAAGGTGACGAGAACGACTGCCGCCAGTGGCGGATGCAAGGAGTTCGAGGAAGAGCCGAAACAAGGAGTTTGAGGCAGTATTTTTTAATACAACGATAAACGACTATGTTTCAATCGGGGACTGTGCCGAGAAAAATTTGGAACGAATTATTCGAAGGTAAAAACGCTACAGTGTAGCGTTTTTAGGGAGAGCGCATATGAAGCGTTTCTCGTAACACGATGACATAAAACGTGGTAGCTATATATGGACGCAAACATAAATAGTCTCCACCATATAAATAATTCGGAGTACCTTTTGGTGCTCCGAATTTTTACTTTGATATAGTGGTAGCGGTTGGAATCGAAGGTGACGAGAACGACTGCCGCCAGTGGCGGATGCAAGGAGTTCGAGGAAGAGCCGAAACAAGGAGTTTGAGGCAGTATTTTTTAATACAACGATAAACGACTATGTTTCAATCGGGGACTGTGCCGAGAAAAATTTGAAACGAATTTTTCAAAGGTAAAAACGCTACAGTGTAGCGTTTTTAGGGAGAGCGAAGATGAAGCGTTTCTCATAACACGATGACAAAAAACGTTAATATGGCTAAGTCTAAAATTGTGAAAGCTAATAGCAAGATTGCTGATGCAGTAACTTCAGGATATAAGAAAATCGAGAAAGGTGTAGTCGGTGGCTATACTAAAATCGAAGACAAATTCGTAGAAGCATATCTTACTAAAGATGGCGAAACAGTTGAAGAAGCAAAAGCAAGATTAAAGAAAGAAAATAAAAGATAACAGCAACAGCGGCAGAGTTTTTTTTTGTCGCTTTTTGTTGGTGTACAGTTTGTGTTGAATTTATCTGAGTGAATTCTTTTATCCTTTTTGTTAACACTATCATCGGTGATATTATGTCTAATTCAAAACCTCTTTGGAGTACAACAGCGAGTATCGGTGCTAGCGAAAAATTGCTCAAAGATATTGAGTGCGATGTGCTTGTGATTGGTGGTGGTATAGCGGGTGTGCTGACAGCGTATTTTCTTAATCAAAACAAAGTTGATACAGTACTAGTCGAAGCATCGTCTGTCTGCTCTGGTCAGACCGCTAACACAACAGCAAAAATTACTTCACAACACGGCGCGTGTTATCAGAAGATAGAGAAAGCGCATTCGACCGACGTAGCTAAAACCTATGCTGACAAAAGCGAAAAAGCGATAGATGAATACGACAGGCTGATTTTTGATAATCGTATAGATTGTGACTTTGAGCGTTTGCCATCATTTCTGTACTCGCTTAAGTCAACGGATATAATAAATAAAGAATTTGAGTTCACACGCAGATGTTCTATCAATGCTGAACTTTGCAGAAAAACTCTGCTTCCGTTTGATGTAAAGCTTGCACTGCGTTATCAAAACCAAGCACAGTTTAATCCATATCCTTTTATAGACAAGCTTTGCAGTTATATTTCTATATTCGAAAATACGCGTGTCTTGCGAGTTGAGGATAACATCGCTTACTGTGAACAGGCAAAAATCAAAGCTAAGAAGATCGTATTTGCTACGCACTATCCTATTGTTAATTTTCCTGGTATGTATTTTGCGCGTATGCACCAGTCGAGAAGCTACGTATCTGTTTTTAAAGATGTGCCAAAGCTTTCTGCTATGTATTACTGTGCTGACAAAGGTGGTTTGTCTTTTCGTAGTTATAAGAATATGATGTTGCTTTCTGGATGTTCTCATCGCTGTGGAGAGAATCCGCCGTACTCTCAGCCGTATGAATTTCTGCTTGATAAAGCACGAGAGTTTTATCCTGACGCAAAGCTGTGTTATAACTTTTCTGCGCAGGATTGTATGACCCCTGACCACTTGCCTTATGCAGGCTATTATTCTAAGTCAAATAAAAATTGGTTTGTGCTTACAGGCTTTTCTAAATGGGGGATGACAGACTCGATGATTTGTGCGCAGCTTGTTTGTGATATGATAGTTAAGAATAATAATGTTCTAGAGAAAGTACTCAGCCCCTCAAGGTTTAACCTATCCTGTGTGAAACCTATACTCAACGAAGTAGGTCATGCAGTGAAAGGCTTGTCTAAAACAGCTTTCTATATTCCTAAAGATTCTGTAGCCGATATAGCGCGTGGTTGCGCTAAAATAGTTGTTTATGGCGGAAAACGTTGTGGTGTATACAGGTCAGAAGAAGGAAAGCTCTATGCAGTCAGCATCAGATGTCCGCATCTGGGCTGTTCTTTGAATTTCAACAGCGCAGAAAAAACATGGGATTGTCCGTGCCATGGCTCTCGGTTTTCATATACAGGAGAACTTATTGATTCTCCGTCGCAGATTTCCCTTAAAAGATATGAATAGCTTTGTATAAAAGTAGCGCCTTCGTCAATAATACTGACGGAGGCGTTTTCTATGAAAAAATATAAACATAAATCATCAAAAAAGCCAAAAGAGAGAGTAGGCTTTTATATTGCACTTTCGATTTGTCTTGTAGCTGTAGGTTTAGCTGTTTGGTCAACATACACAAGTGTCAGCGACTATCTGAACGAGTCAGATGAGTTTGAGGCTACGTTGATTGAAACCACTACCCCTGTTGCTAAAGACGTAGAGGGTGTTACACAAGAAGTGACTGAAGAAACAGTTGAAGAAACCGAAGGAGAAACAAGAGATAGCGAAATATCGCTTTATGAATCATCTACATTACCTGATACAGAAGATGTTGATGCAGATGCAGAGTCGTCACTAGAGCCTTTGAGTCCTGTGTTCAAAGTTACAGACAGCCTGATTTACCCTGTAGACAGCAAAAGTGTTTTGCGTGAATATAGCGAAACAGGTGTATACAATAGCACAATGAAAGATTTCCGAGCTCATACCGGTACGGATTTTATCGCTCACGAGGGTGATTCGGTCTATGCTATGTGTGATGGTACAGTCAAGAGCATAGCGTTCGATGAGAAATACGGTGTTATCATCGAGGTTGAAAGCAGCGACTATTCGGTCTTTTATTGCGGAGTTAATTCACAGACTAATGTTAGAATGAAAGACAAAGTTAAGCAAGGTGATGTTATTGGCAGTGTAGCTCAGATTCCGTGTGAATCAGAAGACCCAATCCATCTTCATATAGAAATTAAAGTAGGGGACAAGCTTATTGACCCGCTTGCGGTTATTTCAAGCGATATGTAAGCATATATAAATACTGAGTGCCCTCGATTCGTTTTTAGGGGCAAAAAAAGAAAGAGCACCAAAATCTATCTTGGTGCTCTGCTTTTTATTTACTTTTGAGTTCTACATAAGTGCAAATCAAATCAACAACTTGATCGTCAGATAACTTTGAACTGTCTATACACAGGTCGTAGTTTTGTAGGGCACCCCACTTTTGTCCGGAATAAAAGCTGTAATAGTTAGCTCTTGTCTTGTCAGTTTTGTTGATAATATGTTCAGCACGCTTTTCTTCAATGTTGTGTACAACAACAGCACGCTGCTTTCTGTATTCCATATTAGCGTGAATGAATATATTGATGCAATTAGGGTTGTCTTTCAAGATGTAATCAGCACATCTGCCAACAATTACACAAGAACCTTTTGTGGCAAGCTCCTTGATGATTTCGTGCTGGAGTAAATACAGCTTGTCGTTGATAGGTAAATCGCCCATAGCAAGTATGCCGTTACCGTAATTATACATACCCATTGAGAGAGTGTATAACAAGCTGTTTGTGGCGGTCTCGTCAACATCTTTGAACACATCAGGATTAGTACCGCTTTCTTTCGCAGCCAAAGAAATAAGTTCCTTGTCGTAGAAAGGTACATCAAGCTTCTTCGCTAGCTTCTCGCCAATAGCTCTTCCGCCAGAGCCAAATTGTCTGCCGATGGTAATAACGCACTTGTTTTTCATACAAATACCTCCATATACTGTATATACAATAATATAATACCACAAAATATCGGAATTACCACTACAAGTTTGTAATAAATATATTCATTAAATGAATTATTTTTTGCGTTGATATTAAATTATATATTATTAGTATGGTGTAAAAAATCAGCTGTATTAAACTGTGCAAAAGTGGGAATAATCCAGTTATAATGCGGGTCTATGAGATGTTCTGAAATTAGAGT
>JAUMXP010000105.1:0-5287 GCA_030529125.1 Eubacteriales bacterium
CATAGCGCACATCATAAGCAGACACAATACAACTGATATAACTCTTACCATAAAATCACCTCAAAAAAATATTACCGTCCCAAAAGGAACGGTAATAGTATTAGCAAATCAATAGGAAAATATTACTTCAAATCAGAAATACATTAAATTAGAAGAATTCTCAGATATAACTTCGCCTTTTTCATTATATTTTGTAACGATTATCTTATCGCAATCGAACTTAAGTAGTACTGTGTGGCCGTTTGAGAGGGTCTTTTTGATAAAGTTCACTTCTCCGTCACTGTTGATACGGACACCATCTCCAACAGGTTTGTTGTTAGTAAAGTTGCCAATGTGAACACTCTTGTCAAACGAACTGACACCAATACCGACGCCATCTCGCATATTATTCTTCCACTCACCATAATAGCACAATGAGCCATCTTTGTAATAGTAAGCACCCAAGCCGTTACGTTTATTATCTACATAATTACCTTCGTATGCAGTGCGCTTATTCTCAGTAGCAGTTCTGCCATAACCATTACGCTTGCCAGACTCATCAACCTCTCCAAAGTAGAGATACTTGGTATTAGACCTGTCTATAACAAGGTCAGGAGTTTCATCTTCAACAGTTTCAGTAGTAGCTACAGCAGTAATATCAGTCTCAAACTGAGTTTCACTTTCTAATGCTGAAGGTTTAATTTCTTCGTCTACCTGTAGTATCTCTTCTGTTTCTTCTGTAATAGTTGCAGGCTCATCTTGAGGTTCTACTGAAAGTTCAACATCAGTTTCTGTGTTATCAACTACAGTTGTGTCTTCTATAATAACATCTTCCTGAGCATTATATGTGGCCGCTGTGTTTACAACTGTAATTTCATCGAAATTATCGAACATACTCTTGTAGCCGGATGACTGTTTTGCTTGCTGTTGCGGTTGTTCTACTGATTCTGCAACTTCTGATTGTTCAGCTGTTTTTTCAGCTACTTCTTGAACTTCTGGTGTATCTATAGTTTCTTCCTCGACTTCGTCGTCGATATTGAAACCAAGGAACTCATCTTCAATATCAACAACAAACTCCTGAGCTTTAGTTATATCAATGGCTTCGAATAGATTCTTCTTAACATTGAAGTCCTTTGGATTTAGCTTCTGAGCAAGGTATGCTTCGTTCTCTTCGATATAACTCTTTGGTGCGGTTTCAACAGCTTTGAGCTCATTAGCTTTGTCAACAAAATCGTTAAACTTCTCAAGTTGATCATCGCTCAAAAACTTCACAACGCCTGCATTTGTCGAAGCAACAGCAAAGTAATCAACAAATTCTACGTCTACCTTATCTTGAATATACTCATCATCAACACTTGGCATAGGATAAAGAATAGTTGCACCATAAGAGCTTTTTTTAGTCATCAAAAGGCATAGATCATCGTTATTCTTACGTGGTTCTAAACTACAGTAAGGCAAACTGGATACACTCAGATCAAAATATTCTACTTTCAATAGGGTGTGGTACTTACTGAATGTAAGAATACGTGTTATGTTACCTTCGCCATAGTAAGTAACACTGTATTTACCCTCATCAAGTCGCTTAGACTCTGATAGAATAACGTCGTTATTGCTTACTTCCCACTTAAGGCTCTTGCCCTTTTCGAGCGCAAATTCATAAAAAACAGTATCGCCACTGCTGTTCTGTGTGATTTTACCTTTTTGCTTTTCTTTACTCAGATAATAATCTTTTCTGATACTTGTAAGTACATCAGAGTAAAAATCACAATCATCTTCTTTAATTATTATGTTATAAAAATAATTAATCATAGCCATTTCCTTATCAAAGAAAGGCACAACGCAAGAAAACATTGTGCCTTTAATAAACAAAATAATATTAAATAGAAACTTCCATAGCTGTCTGATAGAGCTGTTCGTCAAACTTACGCTCCATCTCGAGAGCTTCTAAAATATCATAGTCAACAGTTTTGCCGTCTTTTAAAGCGATAACGCGGTTGCCTATACCCTTTTCTAAAAGGCGAACTGCGTCAGCACCCATAGCAGTAGCAATAACTCTGTCTCGAAGTGTAGGTGAACCACCACGCTGTACATGACCTAGGATAGTAGCTCTTGTTTCGATACCTGTACGCTTCTCGATATATTTAGCGAGGTCTTCAACACCGCCAACACCCTCAGCAACAACAATGATAAAATGTTTCTTGCCTGTTGATTTCTGCTCATAGATCTTGGAGATTACATCACGCTCGATGTCAAACTCAATCTCAGGAACTAAGATAGAAGTAGCACCACAAGCAATACCAGTCTGTAATGCGATATCACCACAACGACGACCCATAACCTCAACAACAGAACATCTGTCGTGTGACTGAGCTGTATCACGGATTTTATCAACCATTTCCATAGCTGTGTTCATAGCTGTATCAAAACCAACTGTGTACTCAGAACATGAAATATCGTTATCAATAGTACCTGGAATACCAACACAAGGAATACCAGCTAAAGAAAGCTTTCTGGCACCACGGAAAGAACCATCGCCACCGATAACAACAAGACCGTCAACACCAAGTTCTTTACAGTTTTTAGCAGCTTTCTCGATACCTTCAGGAGTCTTCATCTCTTCTGAACGAGCAGTATAAAGAATAGTACCGCCACGATTGATACAGTCAGAAACTGAACGAAGGTCAAGTTCTTTTACGTCTTTATTAAGTAAGCCGTTATAACCACGGAAAACACCGATAACCTTCATACCTCTGAACATAGCTGCTCTGACAACAGAACGTACAGCTGCGTTCATGCCCGGTGCGTCACCGCCACTGGTTAATACTGCGATAGATTTAGCCATTATAAATCCCTCCACTGAATTCTCCATAATATTATATACATAAATATACAAATAATCAAGTGCAAAAAGCAATTACATCAAAAAGAAATACTTTTTATTTTAAAACAACATTATCTTTGCCTAAAATGCGACACAATTCACTGTACAAAGTATTATTAATACTTACCCAAAGTGTCTTTGGCGCTAATAAACGCTTATTTGACTCACTAAGATAAAGCACCACCTGAGTGGTACCGCTGAACAGCTCGAGTAAGTTCTTAGCTTTAAGATACTCAGTACACTCCATGTTCCTAAGTCTTAAATAAAGTTTTTTATCTTTACTACTGTTATCAAAAGCAACACTAGTACTCGATATATTCTCATAAACATTATTTTGAGTATTATTAACTACACTCGCTCTTTGCTTTTGCGCAGCGTAGCTTTGGAGCTTATCGGCAGATGGTAACTGCGTAATTTTGTCAACAATAACACGCGGTTCTTCATCTTCTTTGAAATTGAGAGTTCCGATAACTTCGATAACAGAGCCAATATAAATAGACGTCGAGTACTTACTAAGTACTTTAGGAAAAACAATCAACTCCGCACTGCCGTATCTATCTTCGACATTGACAAAAGCCATCATCTGATTTGATTTAGTAATCTGACTTTTGTTTTTAGTAACAATACAGATAAGACGCACGGTAGCTCCATCGTGATAGCGACTCTGATGCTCTCCGCTCAAAATATTGTTGATACTGTCAGCTTTAGTAGCCTCAGCAAAATCTTTGTACGAATCAATCGGATGTCCTGACAGATACATCCCTGCCATCTCCTTCTCCATATACAGAAGCTCCATAAGATCAAACTCCTGCATTGGAGGAATCACAATCGGTGAATCAACTGGGGCATCTGACATTTCAAAGAAAGACATCTGTCCACCGACATTTTTACGTCTGTCATACTCAAGATCTTCGAGTATCGTTTTCATAGCAGAAAGCATCTGTCTGCGATTAACATCTAGATTATCTAGAGCACCACACTTGATAAGACTTTCGAGTGCTCGAGAATTGAGCCCTCTAGCGTTCATTCTCTTACAAAAATCATAGAACGATACAAAAGGTGACTTCTTGCGCTCATCAACTAACGCATCGATAAAATTCTTGCCAAGATTGCGTATAGCAGTTAGTCCAAATCGAATATTACCATGAGTTACTGTAAATGAAGCTTGTGACTCATTAACATGTGGTGGTAATACAAGTATGCCAAGTCGCTGACACTCAGAAATATAGGTTGCCATCTTGTTCTGATTATCAAGAACAGATGACAAAAGTGCCGCCATGTACTGCTTTTTATAGTGACACTTCAGATAGGCTGTCTGATACGCAACATTAGCATACGCTGCTGCGTGAGATTTATTAAACGCATAGGACGCAAAGCTCTCCATCTGAGAAAAAATAGACAGAGCAGTCTTCTCGTCAACACCACGTCGCAGACATCCGTCAACTTCAATATTACCGTTTTCATCGACTAAACCGTTTATGAAAATCTGCTTTTCTCTTTCCATAACATCGTGCTTTTTCTTACTCATAGCACGTCTGACTATATCAGCACGTCCAAGTGAATAACCCGCAAGAGTACGGAAAATCTGCATAACCTGCTCCTGATACACAATACATCCGTTAGTTACGTCAAGGATATTTTCAAGTAACGGATGAGCATAACGGATACTTTGTGGGTTATGTCTGTTATGGATATAGGTTGGTATAGAATCCATAGGACCTGGTCGATAAAGCGAGATAACAGCAATCAAGTCCTCAACAGATGTAGGCTTGAGCTGAGTAAGAACATTCTTCATACCCTGACTCTCAAACTGAAATACACCGTCAGAATTGCCGCTACTCATCATACTGAACACAGCTTTGTCGTCTTCAGGAATATTATTAATATCAAAATTCTCTTCGGTTTTTTTAATCAGCTCTACTGCTTCATGAATAACAGTGAGATTTCTAAGACCGAGAAAATAGTGATAGGTAACGAACATCGTCAGCATTATCTGTTACGAGTCGTTTTCCCCCACTTCACACCGTGCGTGCGACTTTCACCGCACACGGCGTTCCATCGTGATTCAATAGGCTACGGTAACCTACTTTCGAAAGGTGTCAGAGAATAGTTATTATGTTAAATGTTCCTTAACAATTAAAAGTTAGTTTTTTGCGGTATTTCGCAAGTCTTTTAAGTGTTTCTTCTGACAAATCTTCGGGCAAATCTTCGCTATGAATTAGTTTGTGACAGTAATCGTGAGTGGTTATCAAGTTTTTAACCTTGTTTACCCTCTCAATTGGTAATTTCGGGTCGATGTGGTGAAAATAAGACTCGTAGGGTTCGACATACCCATTGCATAATCTACATTTACCTTTATCTCTATTATAGGCATATGGTCTGTTCATAAAGTACTCGAAATTGTAAATTGGTTTCTTGTTAGTTCGG
>JAUMXP010000105.1:5297-5596 GCA_030529125.1 Eubacteriales bacterium
GAGAGCGTGCTCCGAGGAGTTAACTTCATCCACTCTAACTTTCAGACCTCTTTTTCGCATTCGTTGATTATAAAGTTCTCTTCCTTCGGGTGTATAAGGAGTTTCACTTTGGTTCTTTGGATATCTTTCAACCCATTTTGCAAAGTTAACATCTGTAACCCCTATATACATTCCTTTGTATTTGACCGCTGGGATGTGAGCAGAGTGCCCACTGTGCAATCCTATTAGGTTAGAGACCTTATTCGCTTTAATCCATTGACCGCCATATCGTTTTAGAGATTTATAGGCAGTGTATTTTA
>JAUMXP010000106.1 GCA_030529125.1 Eubacteriales bacterium
ATCACAAGCGTTAACATGTGCTCCATAAGAAGAGAACAAAGAAATAAGCGGCAGATTGCTCCTGCCTATACCGATTAAAGCAATATTTTTTCCTTTTAAAGATGTCAGAAAATCATAGATTCTGTTATCCATAACACCCTCCGAATTACATATATAAGTTAATTATACGCTTTTTTCAGAAAATATCAACTTTCTTTAGCATTATCGTCTTTTGCAATATCAAAAATCGGTTTTAAAACTTCGGATTCGACAAGTATTTTGTAAGCAATAGTAATGAGTGTTACATAAAATAACACCCATATACATGAACTGACAATAGAAAAATACAAACCTGTAAAAATAATAAGCGGGTGAATTTTGATTGAATCCGAAACAATCTTAGGCTCAACTATTTGTCTTATCAAAATAGTAATAAGATAGAAAATTATTAAACTAATGCTGATGAAATAATCACCGTATAATAGCTTAATTACAGCAATAGGTACATAGACAGTACCAGGGCCCAGAATCGGCAAAACATCGCACACAGCCGCAATAAACGCAAACACAAGGACATAATCAATATCAATCAAAGAGAAAATAAACACAGACTCAACAAAAGTCAGAAAATACAAAAACAAATATGATTTCATAAACTTTTTGAGTGTATGGTTTGCATTGTATATAACTGTGTTAAATTTCTTTGAATGTTCATCATTTAGCTTAGAAGCGATAAAACTTCTTATCCTAGGCAAGTTATTTATAATACAAATAGTTGATACAAAAGAAATGATTAATAAAGTAATAAATAGCGGTACAACTCTGAAAACACTGAAAGCTGTATCCGAAATTTTTGATATATCTTCAAAGTCAAAGTTATAATCTGATAAAAAGCTTTGAAAATCAAAATCATTAATATATTTGCTGAAAAAATCAATGTTATTGTAAAACAAGTTTATCAGCTCAACAATAATTAAATAACAAACAAAAAACAGAATAGACAAAGCAATAGCAAATATAAACAGAGTGATAACAGTAGCAGAAAATGCAGGTTTAAACGAAAGCTTGCTTTTCATGAATTTATACACAGGATACATTACAAACGAAACTGTGATTCCTATTATAAATGGTAGAAAATATAAAAACAGCGTTTTAATTAGTAGAAAAGCAACAGTGAATGCGAATATAAAAACTAACAACGGTTTATGCCTTATCAGTTGTTTTTTCAAAAAAATCACCCCATACTATATAAAAGTATGAGGATAATTATAAAAAAAATTCAGGCGATAAGTAAAAACCTATCGCCTGAAAAACAGAAACCAAAATGCTGGAAAAACTCAATATTACTGCTGTGCTCTGCCGAGTAAGAAATCGACAGATACTTCAAGAATATCAGCGAGTGCTATAAGCTCAACATCAGTAACGTATCTGATCTGACCTTCAAGCTTAGAAAGACCTGAAGCGTTCATATCAACACCGTTAACCTGGAGCTGTGCGAGCAACTCTTTCTGTTTCATACCTCTTTTTTTGCGAGCTGCCTCTACTCTAGCGCCAACAACATTGCGATCGCCGAGTTCTTGTTTACGTAATCTCATTATAATTCTCCCCAATATATAAAGTAGTTGTTTTTTCTTTTAGATAATTCTGATAGGTAATTCTTTAAACGCAAAAATCTAATGTACAGCTAGTATAATACATAATTAGAAAAAAAACAAGTCTTTTTTGTAAGAAAATTTAAAAAAATGAAATATTTCTACAAAATCAGTAACAAAATTTTAATTTCTAATACTATTTTATGGTAGATTTTGTTATATAATATGTTATAATATCATATTATAGATATAAAACCTACTTATAAAACATATATGGAGGATATATTATGAGCGAAAATGCTAAAAGAAATCTGACTTTATTAACTGACTTTTACGAAATAACCATGGCAGGTGGATATTTCGAGAACGGATTCAAAGACAAGATTGCATATTTCGATATGTTCTACAGAAAAAATCCAGACAAAGGCGGATTTGCAATCATGGCAGGTGTCGAGCAGATGGTCGATTACCTGAACAATCTTAAATTCACCGAAGAAGATATTGAATACTTAAGAAGCAGAAATATGTTTTCTGAAGAATTCTTAGATTATATGAAGAACTTTGATTTCTCATGTGACGTGTGGGCTGTTCCTGAAGGCACCCCTATCTTCCCTGGTGAACCGATTGTTACTGTTAAAGGTCCTGTTATTCAGGCTCAGTTTGTTGAGACAATGATTCTTCTGTGCATAAACCACCAGAGCCTGATAGCTACTAAAGCTAACAGAATCGTCAGAGCTGCTGACGGACGAGCTGTAATGGAGTTCGGCTCACGTCGTGCTCAAGGCTTTGACGGTGCCGTATTAGGCGCAAGAGCATCATATATAGGCGGCTGTGTGGGTACTGCATGTACAATAGTCGACAGAGATATGAAAATTCCTGCACTGGGCACTATGGCTCACAGCTGGGTGCAGATGTTTGACAGCGAGTTAGATGCTTTCAGAACATACGCTAGAAAGTATCCTAATTCATGTACACTGCTAGTTGATACCTACAATGTGTTAAAATCCGGTATTCCAAACGCTATCAAGGTATTTAATGAAGAACTTGTACCAAACGGCTACAGACCTGCAGGTGTCAGAATTGACAGCGGTGATATTACTTATTTATCTAAAAAAGCGAGAAAAATGCTCGACGATGCAGGTTTCCCTGATTGTAAAATATGTGCTTCAAACTCACTTGACGAGTATATTATCAGAGATATGCTCTTACAGGGGGCTAAAGTAGACACCTTTGGTGTTGGTGAAAGACTAATTACATCATCATCACAGCCTGTGTTCGGCGGTGTGTACAAGCTTGTAGCTGTTGAAGATGAAAACGGCAACATAACTCCAAAGATTAAAATCAGCGAAAATGTAGAGAAAATCACAACTCCATGCTTCAAGAAGGTATGGCGTCTCTACGACAAAGATACTAACAAAGCTATCGCTGACGTTATTACATTGCACGATGAAATTATAGACGATACAAAGCCATACGAGCTGTTTGACCCTGAACATACATGGAAGCGCAAAACTGTTGAAAACTACCTCGCTATTCCACTGATGAAGAAATACTTCGAAAAGGGTAAGCAGATTGAAGAACTCCCTACAATCGAGCACATCAAGCACTACTGCAAGGCTCATCTCGATACATTATGGGATGAAGTTAAACGTTTTGAGAACCCACACACATATTATGTTGACCTTTCTCAGAATTTGTGGGACATCAAAAATGAACTTCTGAAAAAAGCAAGCAAATAAAAAAAACACCCTTTCGGGTGTTTAAAGCGACTAAATCTATAAGCCGGGTTCTGTATCTGGCAGTCATCTATCTTGGCTGTGCGTTACCGCAACAGCTCAGTGCCACCTCCAAAAGACTTGCCGAGCAGGCAAATATGTCTTACCACGGTGTTGCTCCGAATAGGGTTTACATGGCAGTTGGGTCTCCCCAACCCCGGTGAGCTCTTACCTCGCCTTTCCATCCTTACCACAAAGTGGCGGTATATTTCTGTTGCACTATCCCTAGGGTCGCCCCCGGCGGCCGTTAGCCGTTATTCTTGCTCTATGGAGCCCGGACTTTCCTCGGACAGACGCTTTCGCGCATTGCCCGCAACTGCCTGATTTACTCGCACATACATTATATAATATTAAAATTAAAAGTCAAATTTTTTGGAGAAACATTATGGATATTAAAGAAAAATCACTAAATAAGCATTACGAATGGAACGGAAAGATTGAAGTAAAATCCGCAGTTCCGATTAACACAAAAGAAGATTTAGCTCTGGCATACACTCCTGGTGTTGCTCAGCCTTGTCTTGAAATTCAAAAGGATATTAACAAATCCTATGAACTGACTAGACGAAACAACCTTGTAGCTGTAGTTACAGACGGCACTGCAGTGCTCGGTCTTGGAGATATAGGCCCTGAAGCCGGTATGCCTGTTATGGAGGGCAAGTGTGCTCTGTTTAAAGAGTTTGCTGATGTTGACGCCTTCCCTATCTGCATCAAAAGTAAAGACGTAGACGAAATCGTCAATACTATATATATGATAAGTGGGAGCTTTGGCGGAATTAATCTCGAAGACATTTCAGCACCAAGATGCTTTGAAATTGAAAGAAAACTCAAAGAGATATGCGATATTCCTGTATTTCATGATGATCAACATGGCACTGCTATTGTAGTTGGTGCAGCATTGATAAACGCACTCAAACTAGCAAGTAAGAGCATATCTGACATTAAGTTAGTAATCAACGGTGCAGGTTCAGCCGGAATTGCAATCGGTAAACATCTGATTAATCTAGGTGTTAAAAACCTGATTATGGTTGACAGAATCGGCATTATCGAAGATAACGACAGCTTCAACGATGCTCAAAGAGATATGGCAAACATTACAAATCCTGAAAACATACACGGTGATTTATATGATGCTATTAAAGGCGCAGATGTGTTTGTCGGTGTATCAGCTAAGGATGTTCTAAAAAAAGAAATGATAGAATCTATGAACGATAAACCTATTATTTTTGCTATGGCTAATCCGAGTCCTGAGATTATGCCTGACCTTGCAAAAGAATACGGCGCATATATTGTCGGCACAGGCAGATCAGATTTTCCTAACCAGATTAATAACGTACTTGCTTTCCCTGGCATATTCAGAGGTGCGCTGGACTGCAGAGCATACGAAATAAACGAAGAGATGAAAGTTGCTGCTACCTACGCTATTGCTAATCTTGTATCTGACAAAGAATTAAATGTTGAAATGATTCTTCCTAATCCACTGGATAAACGAATAGGCGCTGAAGTAGCAAAAGCAGTTATTAAAGCTGCAAAAGAAACTAATACTGCTAGAATATAAAAAGAGGCACTGCAATACGCAGTGCCTTAATTTTATTCATCATCGTCTTCTCTTTTACTAGGAATAAGCTTATGTACTTCAGCAACCTTATCACGTTGCCACAACATAGGCGTAACACGCAAACTATAA
This sequence comes from Eubacteriales bacterium, assembly GCA_030529125.1. GTDB lineage: Bacteria > Bacillota > Clostridia > Oscillospirales > Acutalibacteraceae > Ruminococcoides. The sequence continues at coordinate 5,031 of JAUMXP010000106.1, forward strand.
CCATAGCCATTATCACACGCCCAATCGAAAGGTTTAGCCTGTGGAAGTCCGTAAACAGCAAGTAAGGTCATGATGATACCACCATGTGTTACTATAGTACAGTCAGTTGTACCTGTCTTAATAAGTCCGTTAACTATATTTTCGAATACCAGACATATTCTACGGGTAAAGTCATCGTTACTTTCGCCTTTTGGTGGTTTTATCTCTGGGTCACCTGCAAGCCACTTGGAAAAATCAGGATCAGAACTAAGCTCATCGGCTGATTTGCCTTCCCATTCACCGAAATTACATTCAATAAGCTCATTGATAACAATAGGCTCAATGTGGCTATAGATAATCTTACATGTTTCTTTGCATCTCTTCAAAGGACTTGTAAATACAACCTTTGCATACGGATAATCCATATTATGGTCAAGTAGTTTCAGCTGACGCTTACCTTCATCTGATAATGATACGTCAGTTGTACCTATATACACACCGTTTAGTGTATCTGCTATTGCTCCATGTCTGATAAAATGAATATTATATGATTTCATAAGCCCTCCGACTTTACA
>JAUMXP010000107.1:0-1039 GCA_030529125.1 Eubacteriales bacterium
GGCTCGATTTCTTTGCGTGACAGACGCAAAATGGTAAAGAAAGAGAAAAAGAACAGAGAAAAGCTCATTAAAGAGCAAAAATCTGTGAAGCCTGTTAATTCAAAACCTGATGATAAATCAGACGAAGACAGAAAGTCTACTGATAATGCTGAGGACAAGAAAGCTAAGGTTATATCTTTTAACAGCAAAAAAGACACAGCTGATAAAAAAGATAATAAGAAAACGCCTGAGCACAAAAGTATGTCAGACAAGCTTAATAAACAGAAGAAAAAGAAGATTTTCCTAGTTATCTTTATTCTTGTTTTTCTTGTTTTAGCTGTAGTGCTCTATGCTAACAGAGATTTTCTCACGTTTTCAAATATCAGCAACTGGGTGCAGTATGACCTTTTCGGCGATAATAGCGAAGAGACTTTCCCTGTAAGTACCGGTGGCGATGTTATCACAGATGGCAACTTCTCGCGTATTGATAAGAATCTTGTGGTCGCTTCTGACACTAAGTTTATGACACTCAATAACTACGGCAAGACTATATACAGCGCAAGTCAGAGTTTTGCTAACCCTGTATTATCACAGGCTAGTGACAGCGACTTGTCTATTGTGTATAACTTAGGTGGCAAGGAGTTTAACATCTATAGCCTTGACAGCACTGTGTACAACGGTGAGACTGAGGACAGCATTTTTGTGGCTGATATCTCGTCTTCCGGCGTCTATGCACTAGTCACAGCTAAAGAGGGCTACCACTCCAAGCTCTATGTTTATTCAGAGGACAATGCGCTTATCTATGCATATTCCTTTGCAGATTACTATATAACTTCAGTATCGCTTGATTCTGACGGCGAGACAGCAGTGCTCAGCGGTATTTCTACTCACGACAGCAGTCAGCTAAGCTCTGTTTATCTGCTTGATTTCACACTCGAAGAGCCTGTGTTCTTTGAGGAGATTTACGAAAATGTGCTGTATCACACCGCGCACCTTAACGATGACTACATTGCTATTATCGGCGAGTCTGCATCGTACGTACTCGATGCAGACTCATCTG
>JAUMXP010000107.1:1049-5560 GCA_030529125.1 Eubacteriales bacterium
AGCTCAAAACCACTAACTACGATGGCAAAACGCTCACTGCATTCGACATCAATACCGAAACAGAAACCTATACTTTATCACTGTCACGTAGCGGTGACGGCAGAATGTGCGACATCTTCACATTCACAACAGACGGTGTGCTGGATAACGTTATTTCAACCGATTTGATGATCAAGTCGCTCAGTACATACAAAGACGCAGTAGCGGCACTAAGCACTAACATAGTTTATCTGTACTCAAAAGACGGTGACCTCGAATCAGAAACCAAAGTAGGTCTAGAGCCACATTGTGTTGTGCTGTATTCTACGTCAGATGCTTACGTCTTAGGTTTGAGTGAAATCAGGAGGTACGACCTCTGATGATTCTAGACATTATAGTTATTGCGATACTGCTTGTATCTCTGATTGTAGGATACAAAGTAGGTTTAGCAAAAACCTTACTTTCGCTTGTCGGCGCGATAGTTGCGTTGCTTGTAGCGGTGTTCTTGGGTGAGTATCTGTCCAATGTGATTTATGACAGCTTTATTAGCGAGGCTGTTATAGAGAGTGTCACTGAGTCTGTCACCTCACAAGCGGGTAATACGGCTATTACTATAGATTCACTACCTAGCTTTGTACAGTTTGCGTTATCCTTTGTCGGTTATGAGATAAACCCACAGTCGCTAAGTGCTACTAGCGGTGTACCGACTGCTATTGCGACTTCGCTTGAAATGGCTATAAAACCTGTAGTTACAGCTGTTATGTCCTTTGCGCTGACACTTGTACTGTTCATTTTGGTTTATCTTGTCTACAGACTTTTAGTAATGAGACTGCTACTCAAAGTATTCAAACTACCGCTTATCCGTAGCCTCAACGCTATTTTAGGCGCTGTGTGCTCGTTGTTAACCGCGATATTGTTTGTAAGCTTCATCGCGTTCTTGCTCAAGATAGTCACACCTTATGTAAACGACGTACCGTATTTCTTATCTGAGTCAACAATTTACAATTCATACATATTTTATCATTTTTATAGTGGTAATATATTCTATGCACTAATATCTATCTTTTAAGGAAATGAGAAACAATGGCAAATAACAAAAAAAGAGAGAAAAATTCTAAAGAAGTCAATATTACAAACTCCGGTGAGTCATCACTTAGCAACAGAGCGTTCACCGTACCTAACCTGCTGTGCCTGATGAGAATCTTACTCATCACACCATTTGTACAGCTGTTTTTGGAAGAAAGATACGGTTGGGCTGCTATTGTTATCATAGCGTCTGGTCTTACTGACTGCTTCGACGGACTTATCGCACGATTACTGCATCAGGAGTCAGAGCTTGGCAAGATTCTCGACCCACTCGCTGACAAGCTCACATTGCTCGCAGTAGGATGCTGTCTTGTAGTTATCGAACCATACTTCTTACCGGTTGTTATTATATTGATTGCTAAAGACCTCGTTATGCTTATCGGTAGCAGTAAGGTCGTTAAGAAAGGCGTAATTATCCCTAAATCCCAGTGGTACGGTAAGCTGGGCACAATTATGTTCTACGTTACAGTTACCTTCATAGTATTAGTTAAAGTAGTAAATACTATTGAAGATCCGTGGATTTATATAGAAGAGCAGACCGGTATGGTTATTTCCATGGTTATGCTCGCACTTACCGCTTTGATTATGATTTTTGCTCTTGTTATGTATTTTAGAACATTCCTTAGGATTATGCGCAAAGCAGAAGGAGTGCAGGAGCAGAGCGGATCTATCACAGAAACTGAGTAATTTGATTATTTTATATAGATAGTTTAAGGAGATTTATATGATTTGTAGTAGATGTGGCAAACGCCCTGCTGTGGTATTTGTGTCTAATAATAACGCAGACACACAGCCAAAGGGTTATTGCCTTGTATGTGCCAAGGAGTTAGGCATCAAACCAGTTGAAGATTTGATGAATAAGATGGGTATATCGTCTGACGATCTCGAAGCTGTACAGGATCAGATGGACTCTATCATGGAGAATATGTCTGAGTCAGGCGATTTGTCTGAGCTTGCACAGTCACTTGGTATCTCTGATATGGCAGAGCAACTATCAGTTGAGAACAACGATGACGATGACGACTTCACTCCTGGTGGTGCTCCTAGTTTTCCTAACTTCTTCAATATGTTCAACCAAGGTGCCAAGAACACAGGGGAGAAGCAGGACAAAAATAATAAGAAAGATAAAAAGCAGAAGAACCGCAAGCATCTCTCACTGTATTGCTACGACCTTACTAAAAAGGCTAAAGAAGGCAAGACAGACCGAGTTATCGGCAGAGATAAGGAGATCGAGCGTGTTATCCAGATTCTTTCCCGTAGAACTAAGAACAACCCTTGCTTAATCGGTGAACCTGGTGTAGGTAAGACTGCTATCGCTGAGGGCTTAGCGCTGCGTATTGCGCTAGGTGATGTTCCACAGCGCTTAAAGAATAAGGAAATCCACCTTTTAGACCTCACTGCTTTAATTGCAGGCACACAGTTTCGAGGTCAGTTTGAGAGCCGTATCAAAGGCTTGACACAGGAAGTCAAGGACGCAGGCAACATAATCCTCTTTATTGATGAGGTGCATAATTTAGTAGGCACTGGCGATGCTGACGGCACTATGAATGCCGCTAATATCTTAAAGCCTGCGCTTTCTCGTGGCGAGATACAGGTCATCGGTGCTACAACATTCAACGAATACAGAAAGCATATTGAGAAAGACAGCGCGCTTGAGCGTCGTTTCCAGCCTGTTAAGGTTGGCGAGCCAAGCATATCTGAGTCTATCGAGATTCTCTCAGGTGTCAAGGACTACTACGAAACTCACCATCAGGTTACAGTAGCTGAGGATATTGTCAGAAAAGCTGTTATCTTCAGTGAGCGCTATATCAACGACAGATTCTTGCCTGACAAGGCTATCGACTTGCTCGACGAGTCCTGCGCTTGTGCGGCACTGAGAAACAAAGATTTAGAGAACTACCACAGACTCAACGATGAGAAAGCCACACTCACATTAACTAAGGAGAAGATTTCCACAGCTGACGAGATTGACTACGAAGCACTCGCTACTGTTACAAGCGAGCTTGCAAAAGTCGACGAGCAGCTACAATCTATTGATGAATCTACTCTTATTGCCAGTGTTACTGAAGAAGATCTTGCAAAGGTAATCGAGCTGTGGACTGGTATCCCATCAAGTAGAATCAGAGAGAACGAGTTGCTCAAGCTCCACGATATTAACGACAAACTCAAAGAGAAGATCATCGGTCAGGATGAGGCTGTAGACGCACTGTCAGCTGCTATCAAGCGCTCACGTGTGCAGATTTCTCCTCGTCGCCGACCTGCATCATTCATCTTTGTCGGCCCTACTGGTGTAGGTAAGACAGAGCTCGTAAAAGTTCTGTCACAGGAGCTTTTTGACACTCCTGAAACTTTAATCAGACTTGATATGTCTGAGTTTATGGAGAAGCATTCTGTGTCTAAGATTATCGGCTCACCTCCTGGCTATGTCGGTTATGACGAGGCAGGACAGGTAACCGAGAAAGTCCGCAGACGTCCATATTCTGTGCTCTTATTCGATGAGATTGAGAAAGCTCATCCTGACGTGCTGAATATCCTGCTCCAGATTCTTGACGAGGGCAGACTCACTGACGCTCACGGCAGATCTGTTGACTTCTCTAACACAGTTATCGTTATGACATCTAACGCGGGCTCTAACAAGCGCGAGAACGCTCTGGGCTTTGCTAAGAGCGAACAAGATGCACAGCGCGAGAAGGTTATGAAAGCACTTTCTGAATTCTTGCGTCCTGAGTTTATCGCTCGAGTCGACGAGATTATCGTGTTCAAAAATCTTATCAAAGAAGACTACAAGAAGATAGCTCACCTGATGCTGTCTGAGTATATCGATACATTGGCAGAAAAGGGCATAGAGCTTCGCTTTGATGACAAAGCGTGCGAGTTCTTAGCAGATAAGTCGTTTAATGGCAATAGCGGTGCACGTGATCTGAGAAACATCATCCGCAAAGACGTAGAAGACAAAATCACCGAACAGCTTATCCTAGCAGGTGAAGGCTCACTGTCTGCGATTTCTATCTCAGCTACAGATACAGAGCTTGTTGTCAACTCTTTATAATTTACAAACATATTGATATAAACATACAAAAAGGGCACTCATAATCGAGTGCCCTTAAATTTTTATCTTGGTTTATTCTCTCCGCATCTGCAAGTGCTTACGTAACTCTGGTTGACAGAACCGCATCTTCTACATCTCCAAGTGCTTGATGTGGCTTGAGAATTTGTAGTCTGTTGGGTGTATTGCGGACGGCTTGTCTGCTGAGTATATGATTGGCGGTTTACCTGCTGAGTTTGATTTGTATACTGATTAGGTTGCTGATACATATTTTGCTGTGTATATTGTGGTGGAGCTTGGTTTCTGTTTTGGTTTTGATAAAACTCCTTTTTGCTTGAACTGTATGAGAGTAGCTCGATAACTCCGATTATAAAGAGTACAATTGAAGCAATCCACAGTA
>JAUMXP010000108.1 GCA_030529125.1 Eubacteriales bacterium
TCTGTCAACCTTGAATACAGCGTTGTCTTGAGTGAATGTTAATGTCGGATATTCATCAGGAGTTTTTCCATTGTCAATATTCTGGAACCATACTCCTGAAAGAATATCTGCCTCACCGTTGAGAAGATAAGCTACTTCACCTGACATAAACTGCTCAGCAGTTTTTGCTGTGGCTTTGCTGTCTGCAGTTACAGTATCAAGATAGTAACAATTCACAGGGGCCTTACCTGTACTAACGATACTCTTGTTGGTTGAACTTCCACTCAAAGCACCTGTATTGAAGCAGTTTTCGACGCTACCATTGTTATAAGCAACTACGCCACCAGCGTTAGCAGGATACTTATTCATATAATCGAAGTTTACAATGTAGCCTTTTACGCTGCCCATATTTGCACAGTTAATAATTGTGCCGTAGTTTTGTGCACATACGCCTGCTATGTAGTTTGAATCAGCGTCAACGTTGCAATAATTTATGCATTTTTCAACAACAGTACCACTGTATGCATTTGCCACAATGCCTGCTACTGCGTATGGTTCACAACCTACATCTGCCGAAACCTTGATTTTTCCGCTTACTGTACAGTTAGTGATTAAAGCGCCAGTACTATTAAGACAAATACCGCACGACTGAGCGTTGTTTGATGTGAAATCAACGGATAGATTCAGATTCTTGATAGTAGCGCCATCAATTCTGTCAAACAATGCTAAATCTGATGAAGTACCGCTGTTTGCAAGGCCTGAGATAGTATATCCCTGACCGTCAAAAGTACCCTTAAACTGTGATGTATAAGTACCGATAGGCTTTGTCCACTGTGCACCATCAGGGGCTTTGATGTCGTTTAAGACAATGAAACTACCGTTGGCAAAATCCTGATCCCCACTATTTACCTTATCTACGATTAACAGAAGGTCATCGTACGACTTAACGATAAAGTTTTCGTGCTCGTCAGTGTTAATCTTGTGCTTTGTTTCAATCACAAATTCTGCATTTGAATATGGCATATTCACATCGATGATATAGTAACCGTCTTCTTGTTTAAGATAGTTAAAATCATCAGCATCTAAAATTGTCTGCGCAGAGGTAGGTGTGTCTGCTTTCTGAGTATCGTTATATCTCAACACCTTAAGTGACACAAACTCAGTGCAATCGTTTGTCGGCTTAAACTTAAGTGTGAGCGGTTCACCGCATACAACGCTTGAGCCGTTTGAAACACTACTGTGATCCTTGCTTTTTTCTACTTTCATATCAACTGTGTATCTACCGCTTGTAGAAAAAGACAGCTTGTTTTTGAGCAGTGTAGGAGTGTGCCCTTCAAATTCAGTTGAAGTAGAATTATTTTTCAGAATAACTGTGTAATAATATCCATCTGAAAAATCATCATAGCCTTCGTAGCTATCCTGAAAACTGATTTTTTCCTGATCTTTCAAGTCAAGATTTAGCGACGGAGCTTTTTCTTTCATATCAAGAACTGCCACATTAGCGTGAGAATCGAGGAAAGCACCATTCTGACCATAAGTATAGCTTGGGAAAATCTGGTACAAAGCCTTGTCAGTGCACTCACTATAATATTCGTACAGATAAGACATAGGTACGCTTCCGCATAGTGAATAGTTGTTTGTTGAAAATAGCGCTTCTTCATATATAGGGCGTGACGGTGAAGAAAAGCTGTTTGCACCATCAGAATATTCGCCTCTTACCAAGTTGTAATAATCGCAACTAGGATAGAATTGATCGTTACCTAAGCCAAATTCTGCGTGAACGAGTTTTGGTGTGCCGTTAAGCTTACTGAACTCTTCATTTGTGTAAACATAATACATTTCTATTCCGTTTTTAGTATATACAGGTAGCTTGTCAAACTCCATAAACTCTGAGGTTATATCAGCATTTGATGTAACGTCGTCTAAATTATATCCACCGTTATAATCTATTATCGGTTGCTCTTTGTGGTAACTGTTGAATTGCTCTGCAAAGGCAGTGTTCTTCAGCTTTACACCCTGTAAATCATATGAATCAGGAAGCTGACCTACTGCAAGAGAAACGCTGTTGCTGAACTTCAACTCACCTGAAAGTCTGTTTTCAACATCGGTTTTTATAGATTCATTCAAGGACTTGAAACACTTTTCGTAACTACCCTCTACGCCGTAAACATCGTTGTAGTAATCAGTCCACATAGGGTCATTCTCGCCATAGGTTTTCTGCAGATATTCTGAACGCATAGCAAGATATTCCTGATACATCATCTCTGCGAGGGTAATAATCATAACTTGTTTGTTGATATTTGAAAGAATGTAGTCTTTCTGGTCAGCAAGATTTACAAGTCCCTGCATAGCGACCTGAGCACAAGCGTCAGCATAACTGTCGTAGTTTGCTCTTGTAAGATTATCTGACAGCGCATCAACCGCATTGAGCAGGATTGTATCCATAGAATTGCCGTTTTTAGCCTCTGTCTCAAAAAGAATTCTTTCCTGTTCTTCACGTGGCTTATCGTTGCTGATGCCACCATGAATATCGCAGAATTCTCTGAAAAGCTTGTTCCTATATGCTTCTACGTCTTTTTCTGTATGTATCTTGCCGTTTTTATCTGCCTGTCCTGTTTTGTGCATAACAGCTGACACAAAATAGCTCATATTAGCTTCAATGGTGTCCTTGCTTTCATCGAGGGCATCAAAATTAAAGAATGCATCAAAAGCGTTCTTGATGTTGTGGTTATCCATAACTTGGACAACATCTCTCTGCCATGTATCAGTTCTTGTTTTGTCGAGCTCAGTATACTGCGCTTGTGAAATCTGTTGCAGAATCTCTGCTGAGTAAACGTCGAGCTTCTCGTTTATGAGGTTAACCTCAGATAGAATCTGAGTGCACATCTGAGAAATCGAGTTGAGTATATCTGTTGTAGGATTTCCGCCGAACACCCACACATGCAGGAAAGATGCGACCTTCTGGAAATCCTCATTACCCGTCATCTTAGCAATATTGGTTAGAACCGTACCGCACACTACAAGTCCGGTGGAATAAATCTTGCTCACACCAAAACCTACAGCACCATCACTCCATACGTTTCCCGTTTCCTGAGTCTCAACTTCAGCAGCACTAGCTGAACTGAAAGAAACTGTCACCAACGAGAAAACCATAACCAGCACGAGTGTCAGCGAGACAACTTTTTTAAAGATTCTGTTTTTCATTTTTATCATCTCCAATTTATAGTTAATGTACCGCAGTACCGCAATTCTACTTGAAGGTTTTCGCTAATATACATTAAACAAGCCCCTTTTGCAACACTTTATCAGTAAGAAGACAATTTTTGCAAACTCAGGCTAAATTAATGCAAATTTTGTGCATTTACTATCTGAAACCGCTGTGCTTTTGACCACCTGACAAAAAAAGCTGCACTCATACAAGAGTACAGCTTTTTCATAAGAATATATTAGAATTTGTCAATAAGCTTTGCTACAAACCTCTGAATCATTGTAGCATCGGTGATTGCGACCTGCCCGTCTTTGTTTACATCTGCTGCTTTGAGCGCATCTCCTTGAAGCGTTATAATCTTTGCCACATGGCGCTGAACAAGTGTTGCATCCGTAATTGCAACTTCACCGTCTAAGTTTACATCACCAAGCTTGAATGTTGATGTAGCTTCTTTGATTTCATACTCATCAGATGATATGGATTTATCGCCATAAACAACCTTTACTGCGATATAGTGACCGAGCATACTGTTTTTGATTTCGTATGAATTATTCTTTGTTGTAGTTTGCAATCTGCCATCATAGAACCACTTATAAGTAACATTGTCATCAAAGTAAGCTTGCATAAGCTCATCGTCAAGCTCTGCCATACGATCGATATCTACTGTAAGTTTACTTCCTACCTCCGGTTTACTATCTGGAGTAAATATTACCTTTAGTGAGTCATCAACAACTGTGAATTCTACTAACACATACGCACGTCTTGTAGAATAAACCTGAGAAATAACACCTTTGTAGCCGTTGATATAACCTGCGATATAGCCCTTGTTTTCAGGGAAAGTGTATTCATCGAGAGCATCGAATTGGACTGCACATTCATAAGTCTTGCCTGCTTCGAATGTCATACCTTCAGGCATAATGTAATACTCGCCTGCAGTTTCATCATAATAAGACCAGTCAACATCTGTTGTTTCGTAGCCCTCACCTGCAGGGGTAACTGTAGCATTTGGTAATGCACCTGCAACCGGTTTTGTTACATTTGCCTTGAGAACAGATACATTCTGTAATTCTGCAACTGCAATTTTGAAAATATGGGTTTTACCTGTAACATATTCATCGCCTTTGTAAAGCTGAACGATACACCACACCTCATATTTACCTAATCTGTCCACAAAACTCTTTATATCAAATTCTTTACCAGTGTTTCGTGTTATGAGTGTACCTTGGTTGTTATAGTTTACATAGACTTTCTCTTTAACATTATAGCCTTTATCAGAAAGTTCCTGTGAAATTTGTGAGGTAAAGCCAAATTTAAGAGATTGTCCGAAGTACATAGTACCCAGGTCAGTATAAAGCTGTGAAAGTTCAGCTTCGCTTAAGGAAGGTGTTATTGTTTTGAATCCATAATCACTGTTGCTAAGTGGCTTTACTGTAACCTTAACTGTGTTTGTCGCAGATTTACGAACCTCACCGTTATAATAAAGATTTATAGTATTCTCAATAACATAATCATCTGCACTAAGGGTGTTCATCTCAACCCCAACGCCTTTTGCGTATTTACCGGTTTCTGTCTGTGTGTATACTACTTCACCTTTGCTGTTTTTAACAACTATCTTTTCTTCAATGGTAAAGTCCATATCAGCGAAAACCTTTGGCACGTCTTTAGCCTTGAATCCGTATGCATAGTCCTCAATTTCCTCACATATTTCGCCTGCGTCAAACTCAGTTTTGCCATAAGGCACAGCAGGATTCTGAGTTTCAAAGTAAGGGCTGAAAATGGTTATTTCCTCATTTGTGTAAAGGAAGTTTGCAGCTGTTCTGGTCTTATGAGAATAACAAAGTGCAGTGTCCGCGAGTTTATAGTTTGCATTCTCGCCGATAGTTACACCTTTTTTGAAGTGACCGTTTACAAGTATAAGATTGCCAGTATTGTCGTATTTGTAAGTGCTGACAGGCTCAGCAAATTCACCGTCAAAAATACATGTCGAGCCCCAGTTTGTCAAAGTGTCTAAGAAACTACCACCATAGACATATGTTACGGCAAATTTATCGGTGTGAACGTTTTCTTCAAATTCGCCACCGTAAATATTGAGCTTGCCCTGATCATGGTTAAAAAAGCGATCTCCTTTGAAAACACCGTCATATATATTCACTTTACTGTAATTATACATGGCAACTACGCCCATGCTTACTTCTTTGCTCTCGTACACTATAGGTCCGTTTGACTCAAAGGTTCCGTGAACAGTAAGAAGGGCTGAGTCACCCTCATACTTAATTATACCAGTACCTGTCATTGTCAGTTTGCCAATACTGTCAATGTATATACCGGAACTATTTGTTTTTATG
>JAUMXP010000109.1 GCA_030529125.1 Eubacteriales bacterium
TTTTTGCCATGTTTATGAACAAGGTCACAAGCACTCTTTAATTCTTCTAAAGAAAAATTCTTAGACGCTGTACGCATACCGAAATTCTTGCCGGCTACATATACGGCATCGGCACCAAAATTAAGTGCCGAGCCTAAACATTCCATATCTCCTGCAGGAGACAAAATCTCAGGTCTGATCATCAGTCAATACCTGCGAGCTTTCTGTTGTAGTTGTGATCAGCCTCATTAGTAGCATAGTATGGCACAGATCCGTCTTCTGCTGATGAATGGCAGAAATAGTAGTAGTCTGTATCGTTAGGATCTAAAGCAGCAAGGATAGCTTCTAAACTAGGGTTACAGATAGGACCTGCAGGCAGACCTTTGATCTTATAAGTGTCGTATTTGCTTGTAAATGAATCCTTGATGTTTTCAGGTACGCTCTTGTAGTTACGATAAGGATAGTAGCTTGTACTATCACATGCAAGCTGCATAGTACCTGTATCAGCACCATTTTCAAGACGGTTGTGTAGAATAGATGAAATATTGTACATATCGTCTTTGCTTGCAGCTTCAGCCTGAATAATAGATGCTATTGTGATTATCTCATCCATTGAATAGTCAGACTTCTTGACATACTCGTCGAGAGTGTGCTTTTTGGAACTGCCAAGATACTTGTCACTTGTATAATACAACTTATCCTCAAAGTTGTTGAGCATCTTTGAAATAACTGTCTCTAAGTCTTCGTTGATATAGAAATCGTAGGTATCAGGGAACAAATAACCTTCAAGCTTGTAGTAACGAGCTTCCTTATTCTTAATCTCAGCAAGGAAAGGATATACCTCGTCAAAATTATCGCTGTTACACATATCTAGGAATTCCTGAATATCATCGATAACCTTTTCTTCCTTAAGCTTGTCCGCAATTTCTATGATATTCATACCTTCAGTGATCTGTACGGTTACAATATCTGTACGGTTAACGTTGCTCTGCAAGAAGTTGATAATAGCTTCGTAGTCTTTATCTGTATCGATAAGATACTCACCCTGTCTGAAATACTCTTCAGATGTGGTCATATTAGCATAGGTAACGAAGAAGTCAGGCTGGTCGATTACTCCGCCTTTGTACAGGATGTCAGCTATTTCTTCGATAGATGCGTTGTCAGGAATACTGATCTTGACTTGCTGTGGATCCTCTTCTCTAGAGACAGCAAGCATGTCACCGATACCAACCAAAAGCACCTGAGACAAAACAATACCCATGATTACAACCATAGAAAGCCAGACCCATTTGAACATTTTTTTGTTACGACGGGCTTTGTTCTTCTCAATCTTCTTATCAGCTTTACTCTGCTGTTTAAGTGCCTTTTTAGAGTCACGCTCTATACGCTTTTTAGTATCAGAATCGCTGTAAGAGTTGATCTCGTTGGACTTTCTGCGACGCTTGAGTGATGAAGAGTCTGAGCTGTAACCGACGTATGAATTATCGTCGCTGTACTCATGAGTTACAACATCATAATCAGAGTCATCATTCATAACGCTTTTATCAAAGCCACGCTTGAACTCGTCTATCTTCTTTCTTCTTGTATCTTCGATTGAATCTCTGGAATAATTATTCTTATTATCACTCATAATTATCCTCCTTATATACGTTAAAAATTATGTACGCTTTACATACAGATTGGAAACTATCATATCAACAGGAACATCAGTGCTGTCGCACTTTACATAGGTAAGAACATTGTCAGCATAAACAAGACAAATCTTCTCCCCTGTGTAGGTGCTCAGAAATCTGTCGTAGCACCCTTTGCCGTAACCAATGCGGTTGCCGGATAAATCACAACACAACGCAGGCACCACACAGATGCTCTTCTTAAAATCAACCACCATGGCTGATTTGTCACTTGGTTCAAGTATATTGAATTTTCCAGGTTTTAATTCCTCAATAGAATTAATATAATAAAACGACAAAGAATAGTCGTCGTTAGTGACAGGGACTGCAACGCGCTTTTTGTTAGCAAAAGCGGCGTTGATGATACCAAAAGTATCTATCTCAAGCTCAGTAGACACATACACAAGTACTGTGTCACATGCTCTGTATTCGTCAGTCATTAAAAGTCGACTCTGGATCTCAAGCTCCATAGAGCGCTTTTTGTCTTTATCCATTAACTTGCGCTTTGACAAAAGCTCTGCGCGTATACTTGTTTTATTCATCACACTGCATCGTCTTTCTGATATTATCTGAAACGCTGTTTCCCTTGAGTATGCTCACGAGTGCAAGCGCAAAATCAATAGAACAGCCAGGACCTCTGCCTGTAACAATGTTACCGTCTACAGTTACTCTGTCGTGAGTATAATTTGCACCTAAGAGCTCATTTTCAAACCCAGGGTAGCATGTAGCGTTCTTATTCTCTAAAAGTCCGATACGACCGAGCACGATAGGAGCAGCACAGATAGCGCCTACTAAAATATCGTTTTCTACGCAGTACCTAGCGACTTCAACAGGAAGCGTACACTCACCAGTTGATAAAGTTTCTGCGCCAGGCATACCACCCGGATAGATAGCACCTGTGATAATGCTCTTATCAGCAGGGAAATCCTCAGCTTTAATATCTGCATATACTTTAATGTTATGTGATCCGGTAACGGTAATGTCGCCATTTACAGAAACTGTAGTAACCTCAATTCCTGCACGACGAAGTATATCTACGCAAGACAATGCCTCGATCTCTTCAAAGCCGTCTGCTAAAAAACAAAATATCATAATAACCTCCGTTACCTCTTAACAGCTGTATATTTCATCAAAATTTTGTCAGGATTGTAGGAAAGCTTGGATATACGTAAGCCCTCGAGTCCTAAATCCTCTTCTCGATTGAACTGCAAAAATTCAGGATGTGCCTTAGCAAACTCGTTGTTAATCACTGCGTAAGCACCATCAACCTCAACTGCCTTTTCAAAATTGACATCACAAACAGTTGAATTTATCTTCGAACCTATTGTCATAGCAACAGGTCGCGACGCAACATAGAGTACACCACCCAAAAGTGAAAGTGCATCGAAATTATCAAGCGCTTCGCGGATAGCTGACAGCTCGCTGTTATCACCAGAGTTCTTCATGTTCCATTTATGAGCAACGATATAAGCATCTTCGATATTGGAGCTATCGATAGGCTTATAGCAAAAATCAGGATTGTTGCGCATAAACTTAGAAATATGATTGCGCTTAGCATGGAACTTCTTACCCGGTAATAAAGCTAAATTTTCTCTGCTGTATATATAGTCAGCGCTGTCAAGCTCTTCAATAAAATCAAATTCATCAGGATACAGATGTGAGAGTATCTCTGCGTTTGTTTTATTGAGCATACCTATGACGGGTTTAGCTCCTCTGCTGTGCGCATCGTCAAGTAAAACTGCCAATGCATCTTTAGGTGCAAGCTCACCAACAGGGAACGAATAACCATCTACCTTGTCTGCGTTTTTTACGTTAAAATACGCTTTAAATAAAGTATTTTTGTAGTTACAGACTTTAATGTTGTATTTATTACGCCACAAATAAGTTGTAGCGAAAGAAATGTCACAACCGATCTGGCCGCAGTTTTCGGTCAGTTCGTTTATCCATTGTGCATCTGAAAGTGTAGGTGTGTAAAAACCAAGCATACATAGCGTCCTTTTATCACAGTTTTTGATCTATAATATCAAGTATCTGCTGTGTTATGCTTTCTATGCTTTTTGGCACATCTTCGTCAGCACAGACTATGTGCTCCCAAGAAAGCTTATCTAATGCATAGAGAGCACTTTTACGACAAGAAAGCAGGAAGTTCATATTCTTCTCATGGATATCCTTTTTGCTTTCGTCGCCGTTATATCTGCCACTCATCAGCTTCTGTGAAACCTGTGGTGGCATATCAAGATAGATAACAACATCAGGACGTGGAACAGAAAGCCGGTTGTACTCGTAGTCTTCGCACCACTCAATAAACTCGTCACGCTCAGAATCCAGCACCTTAGACATCTGATAAATAATATTGGATGTAACATAACGATCAAGCACGATATAGTCGCACTCTTCGTAGTCTTTTTTCCAGTCTTTGATATATGAAGCAACTCTGTCAACAGCGTAAAACGATGAAGCAGCATAAGCGTTGACATCGTCAGGAGTATCCCCAAGCTGACCGCCTAAGTACATCTTTACCAGTGCTGATGTATCGCTGTCATAATCAGGGAATGTAAGTTTCTTAACTTTATAGCCTCTGTCTGCAAGCTTTTGTGCAACCAGTTCAGACTGTGTGCCTTTACCGCTTCCGTCGAGACCTTCAATAACGATTAATTTACTTGCCATATTTCTCTCTAACTTCCTTTATTTTACCACATGTCATCTTACCCTCAGGACACGCACCACGCACACAGCGTGGACCTGAATTTTTAAACAGAGTAGGTGCTACTTCTTTGCACAGCATAAGCATCTGCTCGGCAACTTCTCTTATTTCCCACTGTGCACGATTGCAACAACGATGGTCAAAGAAATTGTTCAGGCTACGTACGTTAAAGGTGCACACAATCTTAGTAGTGCATGCGTTAGGAAGTACAAAACGAGCATCCTCGTTAGCTTTCTTCAGATATGTGTTAAAGAGCGCTTTGTCAGCTTCTCTGAAGTTGTTTATTATTTCTTCGTCAGTGCCGTTTAATTCTTCATTAGAATTTTCTTTAATGTATCCGACAATGAGAGCATCTCTGATCTGAGCGTATGCTTCAGACTGCATATCGATAACCTTTTTGTATGCTTCGAATGCCTTTTCATTCTTCTCAATCTCAGGTGGTGTGACAAACTCAAATTTAGTACCGTCTACATAACGCTGAGACTGCTGGCTGTAGGACGCAATACGATGACGCACAAGCTGATGAGAACAAGCACGAGAAATACCCTCAATACCAAAAGTAAAGCTTGCGTGCTCAACAGGACTTGCGTGACCTAGTTGTGTGAGCATATCAAGGAAAGAATTAGTCTTCTCCTCATTAAGTCCGTCTCTGATATTCTCTATATCTGTGGCAGAATAGCACAGCTTAGCCGCCATAGCAACAGTCTGCTCAGGCAACGGTGTATGTGCTAAAAGTGTTACTTTTGCGCCCATAAATAAACCTCATTTCCAAGTTGACATAGTAACTCATATTACAATTAGTATCATTATATCACAGCGCAAAATGTTATTCAATAGTTTAGATACAAATAAAAGCTCAAAAATAAGCGATAAATGTATGAAAAATGATGAATTTGTATCAGTTACAATAACGAGATGCTGTTATCAGCAAATCTAAAAAAATCTTCTTTGTTTCTTAAATGTTCTATCGACTACTTGTATCAACTATTCTATATTCGTAAAGCACAACACTTGTTTCCCTAGTTTTTTGTAAAATCAGGAGTTTTTAGGCAAAAAACACTTGAAAAAACACAGGCTTAATGTTAGTATAAACATAAAGTAGAAATACTTAATATGGAGGGGAAATTATGGAATATAATCCTAACGAAAACATCAACACTCAGCA
>JAUMXP010000110.1 GCA_030529125.1 Eubacteriales bacterium
CAATCTGCTGGAGTAATTCTTTGATAGCTTCTGCACCCATAGATGCTTTGAAGTCATCTTCGTATTTCTCACGCATATCACGGTATTCCTGCTCGTTTAAGAACTGCATTTTTGTCAGTTCTCTTGCATCACCCGGATCAATTACAATATATGATGCAAAATAAAGTACTTTTTCAAGAGCACGTGGAGAAATATCAAGCATCAAAGAGATTCTTGATGGAATGCCCTTGAAGTACCAGATATGTGACACAGGAGCAGCAAGCTCGATATGTCCCATTCTCTCACGTCTGACCTTTGCGCGTGTAACTTCAACACCACAACGGTCACAAACCTTGCCTTTAAATCTGATTCTCTTGTACTTTCCGCAGTGGCACTCCCAGTCCTTAGTAGGTCCGAAAATACGCTCGCAGAAAAGACCGTCGCGTTCAGGTTTTAAAGTACGATAGTTAATTGTTTCAGGCTTTTTAACCTCGCCGTAAGACCATTTTCTGATCTGTTCAGGGGAAGCAAGGCCTATTTTAATTGAATCAAATACATTGTTATCCATAGTTTTGCTCCTCCTTACATTTCATCTGTGCCGTAGTCATCAAATTCGAGCATATCGTCATCGTCTTCATAGATTGAAGACTCGTCGAACATATTGCCCTCTTCTGAATCCTCGTCGAGTAAGAAACCATCCATAGTAGTCATAACCTGATCCTCGTTGAGAGTTTCATCGTCTGCTACTACTACCATGTTTTCTTCGTCTTCATCGAACTTCTGCTTGAGGTCGATTTCTTCGCCTTCTTTATCAAGAACTCTTACATCGAGTGAGAGTGACTGAAGTTCTTTAATAAGAACCTTGAATGATTCTGGAATACCAGGGGTTGGAATATTCTGACCCTTAACGATTGACTCGTATGTCTTAACACGACCTACAACGTCGTCAGACTTAACAGTCAGGATTTCCTGAAGTGTATATGCTGCACCGTAAGCTTCAAGTGCCCAAACTTCCATCTCACCGAAACGCTGTCCACCGAACTGAGCTTTACCACCCAGAGGCTGCTGTGTAACAAGTGAGTAAGGGCCTGTACTACGTGCGTGAATCTTATCATCAACGAGGTGATGGAGTTTGAGATAATACATATAACCAACTGTAACAGGGTTATCGAAAAGCTCACCTGTTCTACCATCTCTAAGCTGTGTTTTACATTCCATTGAAATGCCGTTTTGCTTGAAGCACTCGCCAAAGTCAATACCTGTAACATCACGCTTATCAGGATAATCTTCTTTATCTCTGATTCTCTCATACAATTCAAAGATATCCTGCTCGTGAGCACCATCAAATACAGGGGTCATGATCTTCCAGCCAAGCGCTTTAGCTGCATAGCCGAGGTGAACCTCGAGCACCTGACCGATATTCATACGTGAAGGTACGCCCAGTGGGTTAAGCACGATATCAAGTGGAGTACCATCTGGTAAGAATGGCATATCCTCAACAGGTAAAATACGGGATACAACACCCTTGTTACCGTGACGACCAGCCATCTTATCGCCGACAGAAATCTTACGCTTCTGAGCAAGATAGCATCTTACAACCTTGTTTACACCAGGCTGGAGCTCATCGCGTGAGTCTTCTCTAGTGAACACCTTAACATCAACAACGATACCTGACTCACCGTGAGGAACTCTAAGTGAAGTATCTCTTACTTCTCTAGCCTTTTCACCGAAGATTGCTCTGAGCAGTCTTTCTTCAGCAGTAAGCTCTGTTTCACCCTTTGGTGTTACCTTACCAACTAAGATGTCACCTGCGTGAACCTCAGCACCAATATGGATGATACCGTTCTCGTCAAGGTCTTTGAGCATATCTTCGCCGACGTTTGGAATATCTCTTGTGATATCCTCAGGGCCGAGCTTAGTATCTCTAGCTTCTGTCTCGTATTCTTCAATATGGATAGATGTATAAACGTCATCTCTGACGATTTTTTCATTAATAAGAACAGCGTCCTCGTAGTTGTAACCTTCCCATGTCATGAAGCCGATGAGAGCATTCTTACCAAGTGAAATTTCACCGTTCTTTGTAGCAGGACCATCAGCGAGCACTTCGCCTGCCTTTACTCTCTGACCTCTGTGTACAACAGGGATCTGGTTAACACAAGTACCCTGGTTAGAACGCAGGAACTTGATAACTTCGAAGTCCTGAATACGACCTGAGTCGTACTGAACACGGATGTTGTTAGCATCAACGCTCATAACAATACCGTCTTCTTCAGAAAGCACACAAACACCTGAGTCAGTACCTGCTTTGTATTCCATACCTGTACCAACGATAGGTGACTCTGTAACCATGAGCGGAACAGCCTGACGCTGCATGTTAGAACCCATCAGCGCACGGTTTGCGTCGTCGTTCTCAAGGAATGGGATCATAGCAGTAGCAACTGAAACAACCATTCGTGGAGATACGTCCATATAGTCAAACTGTGATGGATCAAGCTCAACGAACTCGTCTTTATGACGACCTACAACCTTGGAATTAACAAATCTGCCGTTCTCATCAAGTGGCTCGTTAGCCTGAGCAACAACAAAATCGTCTTCCATATCAGCTGTCATATATACAACTTCGTCAGTTACGATACCTGTTTCTTTATCAATTTTTCTGAATGGTGCCTCAACAAAGCCATATTCGTTGATTCTTGCAAAAGTAGCAAGATAAGAAATAAGACCGATGTTAGGACCTTCAGGAGTTTCGATAGGACACATACGTCCGTAGTGTGTATAGTGTACGTCTCGAACTTCGAAACCTGCACGATCTCGCGACAGACCGCCAGGACCTAATGCTGAAAGTCTTCTCTTATGAGTAAGTTCTGAAAGTGGGTTTGTCTGATCCATGAACTGTGATAAAGGAGAGCTTCCGAAGAACTCCTTGATAGCAGCAGTTACAGGACGGATGTTAATAAGTGAGCTTGGAGAAAGAGCTTCCGGATCCTGAGCCTGGAGTGTCATACGCTCACGGATTACTCTGTCAAGTCTTGAGAAACCAATTCTGAACTGGTTCTGTAAAAGCTCACCAACGCAACGGATACGACGGTTACCTAAGTGGTCGATGTCGTCAGTTGTGCCAATATGCTCAGCTAAAGTGTTCATGTAGTTCACTGTAGCGAAAATATCGTCTGTTGTAATGTGGTTAGGGATAAGATCAGCAATTCTGTCAGCAATAGCTGCTTTGAGCTCCTGCTCTGAAGAACAAGAATCCAGAATCTCGCACAGTACATCGAATGAAACCTTCTCGTTTACGCCGAGTTCTTCGCAGTCGAAGTCAACGTATGCAGAAATATCAACCATACCGTTAGAGATGATCTTGATTGATTTACCCTCTTCACCTGCAACGTAAGCTTCCTTAACACCGGCATTTTCGATCTCGTATGCTTTAGCACGATCGATAGTATCGCCGCGTTTAGCTAAAAGCTCACCTGTACGTGGGTTTACAATATGCTCAGTGATAGTCTGACCCTGAAGTCTGTTTGAAATACCGAGCTTCTTGTTATATTTATATCTACCAACCCTTGACATATCATAACGACGTGGGTCGAAGAATAAGTTGTTTATATGAGTATGTGCGCTCTCTACTGTTGGTGGCTCTGATGGGCGGAGCTTTCTGTAAACTTCGATCAAGCCTTCTTCAACAGAGTTAGTAGTATCCTTCTCAAATGTAGCTTTGATACGTGCGTCATCGCCAAATTTCTCAATGATCTCAGCGTTTGTGCCAAGACCAAGAGCACGAAGGAATACAGTAATCGGAACCTTACGGTTCTTATCGATACGGACATAGAGTACATCGTTTACATCATTTTCGTATTCAAGCCATGCACCACGGTTAGGGATAACTGTACTTGAGAACAGCTCCTTACCTGTCTTGTCATGGTCCATCTTGTAGTAAACACCAGGAGAACGTACAAGCTGTGAAACGATAACACGTTCAGCACCATTAATAACAAATGTGCCTGAAGGTGTCATGAGTGGGAAGTCACCCATGTAAACGTTTGATTCTTTGATTTCGCCTGTTTCTTTGTTAAGAAGTCGAGCTGTAACTCTCAATGCTGCTGAATAAGTAGCATCTCTCTCTTTACATTCGATTACAGAATAGTTCGGGTGGTCTACATCAAGTGTGTAATCAATAAAGTCGAGCACAAGGTTGTTCTGGAAATCTGTAATACCTGATACATCCTTGAACACTTCTTTAAGACCTTCTTCGAGGAACCACTGGTAGGACTTCTTCTGCACTTCGATCAGGTTCGGCATGCTGATTACGTCATCAATCTTACCGAAGCTGAGTCGCTCGCTGTTGCCTAACTTTACCGGTTTGACATTAACCATCGGCGTATCACTCCTTTAAAAATCTATATGGGTGTTGTCGCGAAAAACACCCTAATTTTCGCACCTCAAAAAATTACAAAATTGTTTTGGATTAACCCCTTGACAAAGTAATATCAAGTGTGCTAATATTCAACATTTGCAAAACTTTTTGTTGCGTAATAAGGGCAAATGCCCCCATAATGGTACAGTTTACTATTTTATATCTAAAAAAGAATAAAGTCAATCTTTTTTTGAGGATTTTTCAATATTTTTTATTTAATTTCTGATATAGAATAATTCGAGAAAAATCGCCCTGATTTTGTTGTCAAGAAACGCTCGGTTGCGTTTAGCTTTTTAATGCAAAACTATTACAATTAGTCTTTGATAGGGTTTATTCTTACAATTAATTTGATATGTTACTGTTTTTATGCTAAAAGAAATGAAACATAAAAAACAAAGACAAAAACAAAATCAAAAACCTCAGACATATTTAAAAGATGCGCAGGAGGTTTTAAACCATCTGAAATCAGAAGTCAGCATTATTCCGTTTGAAACAACCGACTCAACAAACACACAGGCAAAGCTCTATTGCGGTCAATTCAAGAACGACAACATCACCTCGCCTGTACTATTTATCGCAAACCATCAGAATGGCGGCAAAGGACGACTCGGTAGGAGCTTTTACTCACCTGCTGACAGCGGTCTATATATGTCATTGCTCATTAATGCTGAAGAGATTGAAAACGACATTATATGTTTAACAACCGCTACAGCTGTATGTGTAGCAAACGCAATAAAGAGTCTATGTAACATTAATCCTCAAATCAAATGGGTGAATGATATTTATATAGAAAACAAAAAGGTCTGTGGTATACTGTGCGAAGCTGTCACTAACCCTGACACAATGAAGATAGAATATATCATCATAGGAATCGGTGTGAATGTTTCAACTACTCATTTCCCTAATGAAATAAAAGATATAGCAACATCTCTTCCTGTGAAAGTTAACAAAAACAAGTTGTGTGCATGTATCACAGACAATATCATAGAAGAACTGTCACACATAAGCGACAGAAGTTTTGTTGAAAAATACAAAGAGCTATGTATGGTATTAGGCAAAGAAATCACCTATTTCGAAAACGATGAAG
>JAUMXP010000111.1 GCA_030529125.1 Eubacteriales bacterium
ATAGTGTCGTTAATGTGTGTAATTTTCGAATGGTTTTGTTTTACTACCAACAGAGAAAAATCTGATATTTTTGCATAGTATTCAGTGTTTGAGTTGTCACAAACACAACTGCCATCAATTATAACGTAGTCATATTTATCCTTTGCCCACTTTATGAAATCACTGAATTTATCAGCTGTGCGATAAGAAGAAAAGTCTAACAAATCACTTTTGTTATTCGGTACAACTAAAACACTGAGCAGAGAACTTTCTTTTTTATATATCATATCACTAAGATTTTCAACCACATATTTGTAGTGCTCACTCGGGATAGAAAGGTTAAGAATATTTAATAACTGAGCTGATGAATCACCACCTGAAATCAACAGCACGCTTTTTTACGCTGAGTGAGAGCGGTGGCTAAATTTGCAGATACGATTGACTTACCTTCATTTTTTTGGTAGGAAGTAACCAAAATTGTATTTCCACCGTGTTTTTTGTGGAAATGTATAATATTAGTGCATATTTTTTTGACAGTTTCAGAAAAAGCGAAGCTAATTGCGGGAGCACCTATCAGCAGTTGTTTCTTTTTGTTATGTAATCGTGCTCTGAAATTTCTGTAAGTTGATTCGTGATACAACACACCAAGCAGTTTCGCATCGAGTGTGTCTGATATTTCCCATTCACTTTTTACAGTGCCTGAATACAGAGAGTACATAGAAACAGCTGCTGCAAATATCAGAATAGAAAACATAAAAGCGTACCATATGGATTCTTTGTAAATGAATGCATTGGAAGGTGAGGAGGGAAAGTTTGGCTCCTCAAATATATGAATTACAATTTTGCCTAATACATCTTTTGAAACTTCCGGATAGAGCTCCAGAGAAGCGTTAAGCAGTTTAAAAGAAGTCAGAGGGCTTGGACTTGTGATGGATACCTCAAGTAAATTTGTGTTTTGAACAACATCTACGTTGATTGTAGCGTTAAAGCTACTTTCGCCGATTTTTTCAGCTGTTAATTTTTTCAAAATACTACTATCAATAACAGCTTTTATAGTATTTGTAAGCTTCTCTGTTTCTGTGACATTGGTGTATGCACCTGTACTGTTTTCCTTGGCGGAGATAACCATAGTGCATCGCGATGTATATGCAGGGGTGTAACACGATGAAACGATTATGTATGTAATCAAAACAGCAGAAATTGCTATACAAATTATACCTTGCCAGTTTTTAAGAACATCTCGTACTACGCAATATATTCTATCAGTTGTTTTTGCGTTGTTTGTTTCAAACATAGTTTTAGCCTTCCTTTAGAGTGAGTCAGCATATCCTTATCAATTTTTGAGGGGCTGTTTTTGCTCACTCTTTGTTAATATACTAGTAAATTTCAATCAATATACAACAACTATAAGACGACTCTTGCCTTTAGCATTTACTCCGTTGACATAGTAATCTACATAGTAGGTTCCAGCAACTTTAGTATTTACAGTTGAAACAGCTGATACGTCACCTTCGATATTTGAACCTTTGTAGTAAATTCTCTTGTTGAATTTGTGTCCTTTTGGAATGTATGTCAGATACTTATGTAGTTCTACTTTGATACCTGAATATGAACTGTCATATATTTCAATTTCTGTGTTCAGATACGATGTGTTACCGCAACTGTCAGTTACTCTGAACTCTACAGGATATTTGCCAACTTTCATATTATCAATAACAGAATCAAGACCATATCTGATTTGTTGTGAAATATCTCCGTCCAGTGAACTTTCAGCACTTATGTTTTCCAGTATATCGATTCTTGTGCCGACAACATAACTCAAAGGTTCGCTGAGCACGAATCTCGGTTTAGAGTAGTCATTATAAATAAGTGTTCGTTCATATCTTCCGACATTCATACTTTCGTCAATAGCTACATATGAAATAAGTCTCTCGTTTTCCTTGATAAAATCGGACTTTTTCTCAATAATAAGAGTATCACTTACATCACCTGATATTTCGTCATATGCTTTCATACCTGAAAGGAGCTCTTCGTCTGTAATTTTAACGCTACCTGTAATAGTGTCGCTATCTGCTGTAATAACCGGCGCAGTGACATCGTCAGTTTTTTCTCTGTATTGATCGTATGCAACAAAAGCAATAGTAGATAGCACCAAAATGATAAAGCAAATAATATTTCTCTTTTTCATTGAGTTCTCCTTGAAATTATCAAAATTATAGCCAAATGATTTATAATTATAGCACTAAATCTGATGTATTAAAATAGTTTATAGTAAAATATATGGCGATATTTTTATAGCATAAATAAAACAAAGGCAGGTATTCTGAGATGTGACTCAAAATATCTGCCTTATATATTAAAGTTCAGGTATAAGGTGTGCTATGAAAAACTGAATTTGTGTTGCATCCATAACAGAAATCTCCCCATCTTTATTTGTATCAGCACAAATGAGTCTGTTGTTGTGAATAACTGTTAATTTGGCTATGTGCATCTGAATTGTAGTTGCATCTATAACATTTATATCGTTATCACCGTCAACATCTCCTAAAAGCATATCTTGCTGATCGTTTTTAAGAGCATAAGGGATATTTTTCTCTTCGCAATATTCTACGCCGTAGCTGTGGCTGACACAAATAGCTGAAAATCCTGTAATCGGATAATAATCAAATTCTTTATCATCGTATGCAAATCCAAACGCATAGTCGCCAATTTCTTCTACAGTAGAAGGAATAAAAAGTGATTTAGCAGCTGTTCCGTCAAATGCCATTCTGCCAATAGATGTCAAACCTTCGTTTAGCGTAATTGCTTCTAGCGAACTACAGTTGTAGAACGCTGAGTCGGCAACAGTTTCTACAGAAGTTGGCAGAGCTATTTCGCGTAGTTTGGAGAAAGAAAACGCAGCTACGCCAATATGCTCAGTACCATCAGGGAGTACGATGTTGTTTAAGTTGTAAGTGTAGGCGAAAGAGTAATCTCCAATACTCTTCAGAGTAGTAGGAAGTGAAATGCTTTTGAGAAGATTACAGCCCTCAAACGCTCCGTCGTCAAGGTGAGTTACACCTTCAGGAATAGTAACATCAACAAGTCTTGTATTGTTTGAAAAACAATTGTTGCTTATTTTATCAATTCCGTTTCCCAGACTAAGATTTTCAAGATAAATACAGTAAGAAAAAGCACTCTCTCCGATGTGAGTAACGCTGTCCGGAATCACTACACTTTTAAGTGAACGACAGTTAAAAAAAGCTTTTGTATCAATTGTTTTGATACCATCAGATATGGCAACTGAAATAATGTTGCTGTTCTGATAAAAAGCAAGACTACCTATTTTTGTGACTTCGTAGCCATCAATTAAAGCAGGAATAATCAAATCTGTTTCTTTTCCTGAGTATCCTGTGATTGTAGCTTTGTTGTCTTCTACAGTATATGTAAATCCGTCTTTTTCCATCGCTGCGGTATTTACAGATGCTGCCATAAAAACACCTATACAAAGGATAATACACAGAGTCAAAGAAACTAATTTTTTCATAATAGCACCGCCTTAGTATTTATTAATAAAGTATATATTAACCGTGTATGTTTGTCAACAAAGATCGCCTTTGACACACCTTTTCAGAAATCGGCGGATACAACAAGAGCGGCACCCGCTTTTGCCTTGTTTTATCTCGCACCGCGATGCAATATGGCGGAACGATAATCTGTCGCGTCTTGCCCGTCTTTGTGGACTTGCTCCTGATTTCACTGTCGTTTGCGACCTTGTAGTTTGAGCGACTGATGGTGAGGTAGCCTGCGGTGAAATCGAAATCGCTCCATTTGAGTCCGACTATCTCGCCTCTTCAAACAGCACTGCCTGACGCTGCACTTCCTTTTCGATATGCTTTTTAGTCATGCCCTCATCGGGCGTGTAGGTCATTGTGCGACGTATTTGCCTGCCGCCCCTGTCATACCCCATCGACACCGCGATGAAGTAACTGTCCTTGCGTTTTAAGATTGATGCCATAATATATCACCTACTTTTATTTAGTATATATTTGCTCTGTTTCGCATTATTATCAAGAGTTTTTATGAACAAATTTAGAGCGTGGATTTTGTCAAATGTCACAACGTTTTTCGGGCATATCACGCCTCGTTCGTCCTCGCATTCCTTTCGAATTTCTACTGTTCCTCTATCCCTTGCTAAAATCAAGAAATAAATAACATTCTTGATTTTTTAACGCGGGATTTCGATCACATTGAAATTAGAAAGGCTCGGACACTCGGCGCTTAAGTTAATACCCCCTTTGAATACGAATTTTTCTGCGTGATACCCCACGCCCGTTACCTGAGTGAAAAGTCGTAGAGATTTACCCTCCCCCCGGGTAGACGAGAAAAAATAGTCCGGTGGACTGTTTTTGCGAAGTCGAAACCGCCCAAAGCAAGGAGTGTGTCGAACTGATTTTATGAAGTGCGAACACACGACTATGCGACGGTGGAGTATGTAGACGATGTAGATGATAAAAAGTTAGTATCTATATAGAGCGATTTATAAAAACTAATATTTTTCTGTCTACAACGTCTACAACGGTTTTATGATGCATCTAAAAATTCACTTACGAGCGTGTATCCTATGAGCATATCCGAGTCAAAATCGCTGTAGGAAATCGGATAATACACCTGAGCGTCCTTTAAGATATTGACGCGGTTACTGTGGCTCTGCCATTTTGTCACATATTTTATGTAACGCTTTCGCTTGTCCTCGTCTTTCAGTTCGAGAGCTATGGAGTACATCAGGTCTGCAAGCTCCATACAGCATTTCATCGCATAGAGATTGCCGGTATCCGCCTGCCAGATGCCGTCTTTGTAGTAAAACCACGATTTACGCTCAGGCACATATCTCAGACTGTCTTTGTAAAAATCAGCAAAGATTTTGCCTGCACCGATGTCATTGTACGGGTATTTTGAGTGGTCAAGTGCACCGAGCTCAATAAGCTTTTGAGCTTTTGAGAAGTCCTCTGCTGCCGTAGTTTTCACGATAGGCGAGTAGAAGTCAGAACAACCTCGTACAGCTGTATTGAGAGTATTCTCGCGGTAGTCATCACGCTCCCATTTTTCGCGGTAAAGTCCGGACTCTCTGAAAAGCCTGTCCATTTGCGATGTATCACCACCGCACCAAAATGCAAGATGAGAGCAAAGTGCTAAATCCGCTTCACTATGGCTTGAGTCGAAATCGCCACTCCATAAGCGTTTGAACTTGTCGCCGTTTTTAGCATTGAGAGCCTTGGTGATAACCTCATCGTCAGAGAGGTAGGTTGTAGTGTCCTGCACCTTACTTGCCACCTTTTTGTCCTCACCTTTTTTCATGTAGTAGTCGAGCACTAGAGAGAGCTCAGTGGTGCAATCCATCACCGGCAGATTCTTAATCACGTTACCGGTAAGAGTAACATACTTACTGGTACAGCCTGACACGTAGATTTCAAGTCCGAGCTTGTGATTGTT
>JAUMXP010000112.1 GCA_030529125.1 Eubacteriales bacterium
TAAGCAAGCATATAATCAATCTTGAAAATGAATTAGGTGTCAAGCTATTTGACCGCAATCACAGTCCGATGACTTTGACTCCTGCAGGTGAGTTTTTTGTTAAACACGCTCAGGAGCTATTGTACAAAGAAGACCAGTTATTAAAATCTCTGGAGGGTTTCCAGACTGGTGAAAACGGTAGACTTGTGATTGGTGTCACTCCGTTTCGCAGCTTGTACCTTATGCCTCAGATAATTAAGAAAGTTAAAGATAAATTTCCGGGCGTCCGCGTTACACTTGTAGAAGCTAAGAGCGAACAGCTCAGAAAAGAAGCAAGCGAGGGTAAGTACGACTTTGCTGTAGTTAATCTCCCTGTAGATGAAACCGTTTTAGATGTCACCTCTCTTGAGCCGGATACACTGGTGCTTGCGATATCTGCTGATTTAGCAGAGGATCTACCTGACACAAGCAAGGATAACCTCACCGTGCTTGACTTCAAAAAGGCCGATGACCTCCCATTTGTAGTGTTAAGTCCTGGTCAGGAACTACGCGAGCTATTCGACAAAATGTGTGCTAGCGCAAGCATCGAACCAAATATCGCAGCAGAAGTAGTTGGAGTTACCACCGCGTGGACTATGGCGCGTGCAGGTGTGGGTGCCGCTGTATTGCCGCTTCAATATATCGAAAGCGACTTTTCAGACGATAGCATCAGACTGTACAAAATAAAAAGCAAGCTGTACTCTCGACAGCCTGCTATAGTTACCCGACGCGATCAATATATTTCGCCATATACTAAATACGCTATAGACCTTTTAACAGAATAAAAACAAGTCCGTTTCAGTGTTGAAACGGACTTTTCTTTTTATAACTTTATGCGTATTTTGCAATCATCTGTTTACGGTCAATCTTGCCGTTAAATGTCTTGATGATTTCGTCAATAACAACAATCTGCTTAGGCTGTTTGTAAGGCTCTAAGTTCTTGGCAATAACGTCACGGATCTCCTGTTCATCAAGCTCCATACCTTCTTTGAGAACTACTAAAAGTTTAAGCGCTGTATTACCGCGAACTGATACAGGAACAAGTAAACACTCGTCAACGCACTGTGCTCTCATAGCTACGTCTTCAACTTCAACTGGTGCAACTTTGAAGCCACCAAGATTGATAGTATCATTGCTTCTACCCACAAGTATGAGCTCACCATTTTCTGCAAAGTAGCAGATATCACTCATAACGAGCATACCGTTTTTAAGCGCCTTCGCTGTCTGCTCAGGTTCATTCCAGTAACCCTGCATAACTGACTTACTTCTGATAGCACAAAGACCAGGGTTATCAACGCTCGAATTCTCTATCTCGTTGCCGTCTTCATCAAGCACAACAATCTCGCTGTATGAATTAGGGAAACCAACAGAGCCTGTGTACTTTGAACCACCTGACACACAGAACTCGTCTGTGCATACTACACCTGCTTCTGAACATCCAAAGCAGTTGTACATATATACATTAGGCAAAAGTGCACGCATCTTCTCTTTGTCTGTTTCAGGATAAGCAGTAGAACTTGAATAAATAAATCTGAGCTGTGAGTTGAGTGCCGCTAAATCCTTAGATGCGATAGCAAGCAGCATGTGAATAGCTGATGGTGGAAGATAAAGTGATGTAACCTTGTGGTCTGATATAGTCTTGAAATAAAGCTTAAAGTTTCTGAAACTCTCGAGCAAGCTTACAGTACTACCTACCGCCATAGCGATGTGGCATTTTCTAAGGCCTGCTGCGTGGTTCATCGGAGTAGGAATCAACCACACGTTGTCGCTCTTGATGTCAGTAGTTTCGATACCTGCGAGCGCAATATTAATCTGGTTAGAGAATGAAACCATAACACCCTTTGACTTACCTGTAGTACCTGTAGTGAACAAGATTTCAGCAAGGCTGTCAGGGTCAGGGACACTTGGACTGAAGCTGTCATCCATAGCTTCAATCTGTGGCATAATACGGTCAATTGACCATGAGTTTTCAATATCATCACGAGTATCAAGTGTAATGATAGTAGATGCCTCAAGCTCGTCAGCTATTTCAACAATACGATTGCTAGGTGTGTTCTTTTCAAGTGGTACGAAAGTTGCACCTAAAAGCTGAATACCATACCATACGTAAACATTAGGAAGAATATGGTCAGATTCAACGATGACTCTTTCTCCCGGCTTAACACCGTTTTCAAGCAAAAACTTAGCTGCTCTTCTATTGTACATTGCAAGTGTTTCGTAAGTGCATTTTTCATCACCTACATGAAAAGCAATCTGATCTGGTGTTTCTTTAGCAAACTTCTGAATCATTAATGCTACTGAATTAAGCATAGTTTCCTCCTATATAGACTTCGTGCGCTGCAAAACACAGCGCACAAAAGGATTTCATAATAAATTAAAACTTACCGTAAATAAAAGATGATGCATCAAATTCTGGTCCGTATACACCGAATACAAGCACTACTGTAAGCAGTAAGAGTATAAGGAACCAACGGAAAATAAGATTCTGCCTTGATAAAGATTCGCGGATTTTCATACCGCTTTCCTGTAAAGTACTGATAACAAACAGCAGTAAAATAGCTGCAATCAGTATAATCATGCCCTGCTGATCTACACCGTAAGTGAAGATCTCGCCGTCTGAACCGAACAAGAATCCTAAGTCAATTGATGTAAACATCGATTTAATCATCGCAAAGGCATCAGTAAGGGATGGAGCTTTTACAATGATACGTGAGATACACAGAAGCATAAATGTTCTGAGCATCTGAAAAATTCTGAAACTGAACGCTTCAGTATTAACGTGAAGCACTTTAGCCAGTTTATTATAAGCCGGAGTGAGTGCTACAGTTGATGAAATAAGTATTGCGTTGTACAAACCGTTAGTAACATATTGCCACGTAATGCCGTGCCATATACCAATCAGGAAGAATACAACAAACGGCGCCGCAACTGATGGAACAATTTTTCCTGCGTGAGGGCCGAATTTCTTTCTGAACTTCTTGCTGAGATTTGTAACAGGCTTACACAGCATAACTGGATAGAAAACAAATTCTCTCATCCACGCACCCAGCGACATATGCCATCTGCGCCAGAAGTCAGCCATAGAAGTAGCAAAGAACGGACGTTCAAAGTTGAGCGGTAAATCAATACCCATCATCTGGGCAGCACCTCTGGTGATATCTGTACCACCGGAGAAGTCGCCATAAATCTGGAACGAATACGCAAGCACACCGAAGAATACCTGTGTACCATTATATCCACCGGCAACAAAATCTGCCGAGAACACGTGCGCAGTAATCGCAGAGATTCTGTCAGCAATTACAAGCTTCTTGAAGAAACCCCAGAGAATAAGCTGTGCACCGTACTTGATATTATCATAGTTAAGCTTGTGTTCCTGTGTCAGCTGAACGCCAACATCACAATATCTGAACAATGGACCCTGTACGATAGATGGGAAGAACGAAACAAACAATGCAAACTTACCGATATTTCTCTCGGCAGCATGTTTGCCACGTCCAATATCAATCAGGTATCCGATTGAGTTAAACGTGTAGTATGAAAGACAGAGCGGAACAATCAGATTCATCAGTGGATCTGAAACATCCCACTTAAAAAGTGAGAACAGCTTGTCAAGATTATAGAACAAGAAGCCATGACACTTAAGTATAATCAGCACACCAAGGTTTACAAGAGCTGTGATAACCTGTATAGTATGTATCTTCTTATTAGCTATCTTCTTATACTCACGTTTTTCTTCTTTAGTTATTGAGTCTCCCAGCGACCTAACGTAGCTCTGTTGCTTGTCGCGTATGCGCTGCATAAAAAGACCTGAAGCAAAAGTAAACACAGTGGTAGACATAATGAACAGTACGTTTGTAATACCGCTGCTAAGATAAAATCCATAGCTGGCAATAAGCAGTACTACCCACTGATACTTCTTAAGCTTTTTAGGTAACGCATAATAGACAATGAGAACAATCGCTAAAAACGCCAGGAAGGCTAATGAATTTAACGTCATATATGTTTCTCTCTAATCTATTTATTATTTAATCAGCAAAAAATCAGTCTTCGTCAAGGATACCTTCTACTAAGTTGAGGATAGCTTCAGCGCTGTTGAAGTTTTCAGGCTCCATCATATCAACTGTGATTGTGATATCATAGTAGTCACAAAGCTCACCTACGATAGAAACGATGTCAAAGCTGTCGAGGATACCGTCATCGATAAGCTTAGTTTCTTTTGTAAAATCAACATCAGAACGAATAGACTCTAAAATTTCGATAATTTTTTCCATAATAAACTACTCCTTTTTACTGAATAACAAGTTATTTTCGTACAAATAGGCCCATAATCACCCAAAAAAGCAACTATTTCGACACATACCCGTACACTATAATAATATACCACAGAAAGAACGCTTTCGTCAATCGTCAAAATGAGTATGTATAAGCCCGAAAAAGCTCGGACTTAGTGCAATTTTTACATTACAATATTTGCAAGATGAGCAATACTAGGTATAGACTCCTTCTGCTGAACAGAAGTAGGACTCAGAAGTGCCCCTGTGGCTATGACCAGAATATTGTTCATTTCACGATTAGCAACGCTTTTGAGAATATGTCCGCACAGCACGCTACCGCAACAACCACAGCCTGAACCTCCTGCGTGAACATCAGCGTCTTCATTAGCATAAATCATCATACCGCAGTCTTTGTGCTTGTGGTTAATGATATAACCCTCTTTCTCTGTGAGTTCATAGAGAAGTTTAGACCCTACCTTACCTAGATCTCCGGTATATATCATGTCATAGTCATCAACTGTTGTATTTGTGTCTTTGAAGAAACTGAGCAGCGTGTCGCTTGCCGCAGGAGCCATAGCGGCACCCATGTTGTTCTGATCTTTTACTCCTAAGTCAGTGATTTTTCCGACTGTAGCAAACTTTACCCTTGGTATAAGTTTTGACTTATCCTTTGACAAAACACAACATCCTGCACCCGTAACAGTCCACTGCGACGACTGAGGCCTCTGACCACCGTAATCAAGCGGAAACCTATACTGTCTTTCTGCCGAACAGAAATGTGACGACGTCACACAGGCTGAGCTCAAAGCTGCTTCGCTTTCGACCATAACAGACGCCATTATTAGCCCCTGTACCATAGTAGAACACGCACCATACTGGCCAAGATACGGTATGCTAAAATCCTTTAAACCGTAACTTGAACTGATACACTGGTTGAGCAAATCTCCTGCAAATAAATAGTCTATGTCTTTTGCACTAAGCTGAGCTTTGTCAAGCGCAATACTCAGCGCTTCTTTCTGCAAAGTACTCTCTGCTTTCTCCCATGTATCCTGACCCATATGCATATCATAAAATATTTTGTCAAAATCATCTGGCAATGCAACATTGGCAAACTCGTCCATTAAA